>JAURXS010000443.1 GCA_030654305.1 bacterium
CGGTACCAGAACAGCGCGGCCGCGAACGCCGCGACGCCCGCCGCGACCCAGACGGCGCCGTGGCGCGTGGCCCAGGCGCGGGCGTCCGCCGCGCGGGTGTCGCCGCGCCTCGCGAAGGCCACGGTCACCAGGACGAACAGCCCGGCCTGGATCGCGGCCGCGGCCGAGCGCAGGGCCAGGGACGGCCAGTAGGTCGGGTTGAAGAAGCCGGTCCAGAACTCGTGGTTCCCGAGCCAGCCGCCCGGGGTCAGCATGAAGGTGACGATCCCGTTGATGATCACCAGGCTGATGTAGGCGGCGACGAAGTAGATCCAGCCCACGATCCGGTGGGTCCGCGCGTCCAGGCGGTCCCAGCCGTACCAGTAGACCAGGGCCGCGGCGATCTCCACGATGAAGAAGACCCATTCCATCGCCCAGCCCCACACGTAGGCGCGGATCAGGGCGAGGATCGCCTGGGGCGAGATGAGCGCCGCGGTCGTCCAGATGCCGACGCCGGTGATGGCGCCGAACACCAGGGTCAGCAGCAGGAAGGCGCGGCTCTGGGTCTTCACCAGGGACAGCAGCGCCGCGTCGTCGCGACGCCGGGCCGCGCCCTCGGCGAGCACGAGCCACAGCCCCCCGCCGACGGCGAGGTGCGCCACGAACACGTGCAGCACCGAGACCAGGGCCATCAGGATGCCCCCGCCCATCGGCAGTTCCCAGACCGGATAGTTCATCTCCCGTCCTCCGTGGTTGCGACCGCCGTTCCGGCGGCCGCGGTCAGGGCGTCTGCCGCTGCAGCGGGCGGACCAGCCCGCCCCAGCGCTTGTCGAGGTGGAAGCCGTGCCGCTCGAAGAACGGGCGCAGCACGAACAGGGTGGTCACGGCCTGGTGGCCCAGGTTCGCCATCCGCGTGCAGAAGTCCTCGATCAGCACGCTGCTGATGCCGCGGCCCAGCAGCGGCGTGGCCACGACGATCCCGTTGAGGTGGACCACGCCCGGCTCGATCTCCTTCCAGCAGATGCCGCCCACGATGCGCTCCTGGGCGTCGAGCACGATGACGAAGCTGTCGCGCTCGGAGATCGTCTTGTAGTAGCCGGACTTGAAGAACAGCCGGTACAGGCGGCCGTACTCCGAGGGTTCGACCGGCTCGCGCACCGAGTAGGCGGTGCCGGTCTTGTCCTGGATGCGGGTCGAGACGATGACCTGGCGGTGGTCGCTGTCCCCGACGGCCAGCAGCTGCGCGGACTGGTCCGCCGCCGAGTGGGGGAAGGCCAGGCGCTGGAAGGCGTGGCGGTCCTCGGGCTCGGACAGCGTCTCCTGCAGGGCGTTGAGCTCGACGCGCCGGGTCGCCGGCGTGGCCGGTTCGCGGTGCAGGGCGGCGATCAGCGCGTCGAAGGCGGCCTGGGTGGCGTCGGAAGCGCGCCGGAACCAGGTCCGCCGGTACAGGAGGTAGCGCTCGAGCTCGGGCTGGTCCCCCAGGCCGTAGAGGCGCAGCATCTCCTCGACGATCTGCCCGCGCGCCCGCGGCGAGGCGTCGGGGTTCGACAGCTCCCACCGCCGGAAGCGGTTCACCGCGCCGCGCAGGGCGCAGCTCTCGTAGGGCGACTCGTCGAGCCGGTGCAGGTAGCCGCGCAGGACCTCCCCGAGCTGGCCGCGGTGGCTGTCGAGCGGCAGGTCCTCCAGCGAGGCCAGCAGTTCGGCCAGGAACTCGCGCGCGCGGCCGACGCCCAGCGCCTCGACGCAGGCGTCCGCGATCCAGGCCAGGTCCAGGCGCCGCCCCGTCCAGGGGTAGGTCACCGTGGTCTGCTTGAAGAAGTTCCGCAGCATGGGCCGCACGAGGTCGAGCGGGCCCGTGTAGTCGGACCAGCCGGTCATCGAGAGGATGCGGGCGCCCTCGCGGAAGTCGGGCTCGGACACCGCGACGTTCGAGGGCGTGACCATGCCCGGCACGATGCGCCGTCCGCTGATGGCCCAGCCGCGGAACACCGCGGCCAGCGCCTGCACGAACAGGCGGCGCCAGCCCGGGTCGCGCGGTTCGCCCGGGACCTGCGACCAGTCGCCGGCGTACTCCCGGATGCGCTCCCACACCGAGAGGTCGCTGACGAAGGCCAGCGACAGCGCGCCCATGGCCGGCCGGTAGCAGCCGAAGCGCGGCAGGACGGGCGGGCCGTGGGGGTGGCCGCCGAGCGCGATCAGCCAGAAGATGGTCGTGAGCATCTCGCTGCGGTCCTCGTCCAGCAGGTCGCGGTCCCAGATGACGGCCAGCAGGTCGTAGTGCTTCCCCTGCACCGTGTTCACGCTGATGCGGTAGATGCGCTGGCGGTGGCGGACGGCGGTGCGGCCGATCCAGATGCCCTCGCGGGGCACCTCGCGCAGGTCCAAATCCTCGCCGTCGGACGTGAGCTTCACCGACTGCTGCAGGAAGGTGGTGCCGACCAGCACCTCCTCCAGCCGCCGGATCTCCTCGGCGGACATGCCGTCCTGGTAGAGGATCTTGTCCTGCCAGGCGCCCGGGCCGCGGTGGGGCAGGGCGCGGTCCAGCGCCGCTTCGTACCAGTCGGCCAGCTCCAGCGCGAACCGCTCGGCGTGCGCGGCGAGGACCGGATCTTCGCGCAGCAGCACCCAGCTGACGAGTTCGTCGCGCACGGTGCCGTAGTAGGCGGGTTGCAGGCGCGCGAAATCCGAGAGCAGCTTGAAGATGATGAAGAGCTGCGACCGCATGGCGTCGTCGGCGGGCCAGGTGAGGTGCTGACGGTAGGCGTGCAGGCGCAGGCGGAAGGCCTCGAGCCGCCGCTCCTCGAAGCCGCCGCGCGTGATCGCCGCGATGCTGTCCTCGTCCAGGAACGGCAGGCCCGACAGCAGGAACTTGGGCCGCACCTGGCTGTAGTCCGGCGCCGGCTCGTCCAGCAGCAGCACGCGGTAGGCGGCGCTGCGCACCGGCATCTCCGCGTGGCATGACAGCGCCTCGAGACGGCGGCGCAGCAGCTCGGCGGTGCGGTGGTCGGCGATCTGCAGCGCCCTCGCCAAGCCGTCTACCGCGCGGGAGGCTGCTTCGCCGCCGCCGAAGAACGCCTCGCGGGTCAGCTCGTGCAGCCGCGACAGCCGCTGGTCCTGCAGGGTGCCGGGCGCCTCCGCGCCGGCCGCGCCGGCGCCCGCGGGCAGGGGGTGCGGCAGGTGGACGTGCTGCGTGATCGAGGTCAGGGCCGTGTCCCAGCCGTCGCGCACGGGGCAGAAGGCGGCCAGGGCCGGGTTACCGACCCACAGCAGCGGCTGGCGGGCCAGCAGCCCGAGGTCGATGACGCCGCCGGCGACCTCGTATTCCAGGTCGCCCACGCGCCAGCGGCCGCCACCGCCCGGGACCACCGCCAGCTCGCGGCCGCCGACCCGGTCGCGCACGCGGTCGCCGCCGGCTTCCAGGTCGGTCTCGAGCAGGCCCAGTTCGCGGATCAGCCAGCGCGGCACGCGCAGGCGCACGCCGGTCAGCGCCAGGTTCACCGCGTCGCTGCGGTACAGCTCGTCGACGACGGCGGCGAAGTTCTCCTCGATGGCCTTGCGGCGGTAGGAACCCTTGGGCGTCAGCTCGCCGCGGTCGGCGTCGAAATCGCGGTCCAGCACCGCGAAGTTGACGACGCGCTCGTAGGAGAGCAGGTCGGCGTTGGCGGCGTGGACGATCCGCCCGAAGTAGGTGCGCGCGTCCTCGTCCTGCGGTTCCCCCTGCAGGACCGGGTCTCCGGGGTCCGGGACGATCAGCAGCACGTTGTCGGTGCGGTGGTCGCCGACCAGGAAGACGCGCCGGATGCCGGGCACGCCGGTGAACTTCTGCTCGACGCGGCGCGGGGCGACGGTCTGGCCGCGGGCGTTCTTGTAGATGTCCTTGAGGCGGTCGACGATCTCGAGGTGGCCGTCGTCGTGGCGTCGGAAGATGTCGCCGGTGCGCAGCCAGGCGCCGTCGCCGGGCCGCCCCTCGCCGTCGAGGTAGGCCGCGACGTAGGGCCCCGAGATCTCCAGCTCGTTCTCCTCGCCCAGACGCACCCGCACCCCGGGCAGGGGCCGGCCCACCGAGTCGTCGCGGTAGTCGCCGGGCGGCGTCATCGTGATGCCGCCGGTGGCCTCGGTCATGCCGAAGCCGCTGCACAGCTCGACGCCGTGGTGATGGAAGAAGCGGAAGACCTCGGGCGCGAGGTGGCCGGCGGCGGACAGGCCCCAGCGCAGGCGGTCCCCGGTCGTCGCGCGCACGTCATCGAGGGAAGGCTCGCCCGCCTCCTCGCCGCGCCCCGCCAGGCAGGCCTCGCGCAGCTGGCTCCAGCGCAGGGGGATGCCGATCAGGCCGGTGGGGCGGACCAGCGGCAGCAGGCGCAGCAGCGTCTCGCGCGACGGGTTCCCGGCGAAGACGTACTCGCCGCCCCAGAACATCGTGCCGAGCAGCTCCAGGTAGCGGCCGAAGGTGTGGAAGAGCGGCAGGTAGCAGAGCAGGACCTCGTCCCGGCCGACCTGCGGCAGGGCGGCCGCGCGCGCGAACCGCTTGCTGACCAGGTTGCCGAGCGAGAAGGCGACGCCCTTCGGGGTGCCGGTGCTCCCGGAGGTGAACATGACCGTGGCGACGTCGTCCAGCCCGAGGCGTGGGTGCGCCGCCAGCGCGGCGTCCACATCGCCGGCCGAGAGGCCGGCGCAGATCTCGTCCAGCAGCGTCGAGCCCTCGCCCCGCTGGCCCTCGTCCAGGTGCAGCAGGCGCGGCCGCCGCCCGGCGGCCGCGGCGGCGCGGCGGGCGAGATCCAGCTGCTCGTCGTTGCCGGCGATGACCGTGTCGATGTCCAGCCGGGCCAGGATCCAGGCCAGCTCGCCGGCCTCCGTCTGCGGGGACAGGGGCGTCACGAGGATGCCGTGCAGGAGGCAGGCGAGGTCGGCCAGCGCGCCGCGCACCGAGTTGGGCGTCAGCAGCGCCACGCGCGGCGACGGGCCGGACTGCAGCAGCGCCGCGGCGTAGGCGCGGGCCTTGCGGCGGGCGCGCGCGTAGCTCCAGGTGCCGGCGCCGGCGGTGTCGGGCTCGCGCAGCCAGGTGCGCTCGGGGTGGGCGGCGACGCGCTGGTCCAGCAGCGTCTCGAGCGTGGTGCCGCTGAGGCGGGTCGCGGCGATGGCCGCCTCGGCCCAGCGCTCGCGGGTGGCGGCGTCCGGCAACGCCGCCAGCAGCTCCGGTGACCGGGTCCCGTCGAGCCAGCGCCGCCAGACGGCGTCGGGCAGGTCGATGCCGTCGCGCAGCGCCGCTTCGGCGGCAGCGAGCAGGCGCGCGGCGCGAGAGGCGGTATCGCCTTCGCCGTTGTCTTTGCCGTCGAGCAGGAGGTCCAGCGTCTTATCGTCGAGCATCATCACCGTTCCCGGTCGGTTGTCGGACAGGCTCCGGCCATGATAGTCGCAGGTGCGATCCCGCGAAACAGCAAGGTTGCGGCGGGGCCGGGAACGCGAAATCACAGCGCCAACGTGTGGGATGGCTGCCACTTGCCAGCGCCGGC
>JAURXS010000444.1 GCA_030654305.1 bacterium
GCCACGCGGCGCTCCGGCGCCGGGACGTCGGGCAGCAGCTGCAGCAGTCGGTGGATCAGGTCGCCGCGCCGGAACCGGCCCAGCCCCCCGGTGCGGGCCAGGGGCGAAGGCGACGGGATCATCGCCTGGTCCGCCAGCTGCGAGGGCGAGGCGTAGCGGCGGGCGGCCGGTTCGACCGGCGGCGCGCCGCGCGTCCAGGCCGGCGGTTCGACGCCCCCCCGGGCGGCCTCGGCGGTCCTGGGCAGGCGCAGGGGATCGTCGCCGAACCTCTGGATCTCCATGTCGCCGAGCGGAAGGGTCCGCACCCCGCCGGCCACGTCGGGATGGGTGAACGCCGCCCGCATCGCCCCGTACCAGCCGGCGACCTTGTCGTCGGCCGTGCGGGCGTCGATCCGGCCGCAGAGCACCAGCCGGTCGCGGGCCCGGGTCAGGCCGACATAGAGCAGCCGCCAGGCCTCGTCCTCCTCCCGGTCCTTGCGGGCTTGCCGGGCCAGGGCGCTGGCGGGGCAGTCCTCTTCGGCCTTGGCGCACCACAGGAAGCCGCCCTCGTCGGTCGCCAGCAGGGGAGAGCCGCGCGCCGTGCGCGTGACCGTCGTCTCGGGCAGGAAGACGATCGGCGCCTCAAGGCCCTTGGCGCCGTGGGTGGTCATCACCCGCACCTCGCCGGACGCCGCCTCCATCTCCCGCTTCACCGAGATATCCAGCCCCACGAAGGCGGCGGCGAGGCTCTCCAGATCCCGCACGCCCTGGGCCTCGGCGGTCAGGGCGCGGGCCAGGAACTCGTCGATCACATCGCCGGCCTCGGCCCCCAGCCGGGTCAGCATCGCCGCGCGCATGGAGCGGCCGTCGGGGGCGGTCAGACCCAGAAGACGGGCGTAGAAGTCGAAGGGCGTGCGGGTTGCGGCCAGGGTCCGAACCGTCCGCAGGACGGCCAGCGCCGCCGCCCAGGCCGGCCGCTCGTCCGCCCGGCGCTGCAGCGCCGTCCACAGGCTGTCGGGCTTGCGCTCCCGGGCGAGGGCGTAGATGTCCTCGTCGCCGAGGCCGCAGAACGGGGTCTTGAGCAGGGCCGCCAGGGTCAGGTCATCGTCCGGGAACAGCACGAACCGGGCCACGGCCATCAGGTCGTCGAAGGCGATGTGCGCCGACAGGGTGAGCCGGTCGGCGCCGGCCACCGGCACGCCCCGCCGCTTGAGTTCGCGGATGATCTCCTCGAACAGCACCCGACGGCGGCGGACGAGGATCAGCACGTCGCCGAAATGGGCGGGCCGCCAGTCGCCATGGCCGCCGTCCGGCCGGCGGAGATCCTTGTCGAACACGGCGTCGCCGCGCGCCACCAGCGCCTTGATCTCGGCGGCGATCCGGCGCGCGAGGCGACGGTTGGCGGAGGCCTCGGCCTCTTCGTCGAGCGGCGCGTCCCAGGCCTCGCGGTCCTCGCCCGGCTCCTCCCGCTCCAGCGGCCAGAGGTCGACGCAGCCGGCGTGATCGGTCCTGAAAGCCTGGTGGCTGACGATGTCGTCGCCCTGCGGCGGCGGCACGCCCCGACGGGTTTCAGGCGCCACGAACAGGGTGTCGACGAACGTCAGGACCTGCGGCGTGGAGCGATAGGACACGGCGAGCGTGGGGCCTTCCGCGATCGCGCCAGCGGCCACGATCTCAAGCATGTAGCGCTGCCGTTCATCAAGCAGCCGCTGCGGGTCGGCGCCCTGGAAGCTGTAGATCGACTGCTTCTCGTCGCCGACCACGAACAGGGTCCGCGCCTCCGCGCCCGTCCGGCGCAGGCCGGCGCCGGCCCAGAATTCGCCGGTCAGCTGGCGCACGATCTCCCACTGCTCGGGCGCGGTGTCCTGGGCCTCGTCGACGAGGATGTGATCGATGCCGCCATCCAGCTTGTAGAGCACCCAGGCCGCGTCGGGCCGCTCGGCCACCAGCTCCTTGGTGCGCAGCACCAGGTCGGTGAAGTCGAGCGCGCCGCGATCCTGCTTGGTCCGGCGGTAGGCTTCAGCATAGGCGCTGGCCAGGGCCAGAACCTGCAGCGTGGTCTCGGCCACGGCTGCCGCGCGAACCTGATCGCGAAACTGTTCCAGCCGCGCCTGCTCGGCCACGAGGCCCATCCGCAGGTCCTCGCGCGCTTTCAGGGCGGCGGTCCTGGTCACCCAGGTGGCCGGCGTGCCAGCGCCCTTCTGAGTAAAGAGCACCGACAGGACCTGGTCCAGCGTCGTCGCCGTCCGCAGACCCTCGGCGCATTTCGCGTCGGTCTTGCCGCCGCCCGCCAGCACCTCGGCCGCCTCGCGGTAGAGCCGCGTGTTGCGCGCCTCCATGGCCGCCTCGGCGACCGCGTCGGCGGTGACGGCTTCCGCGCGGCCGGTGCAGACCTGCCAGACATCGGCCTGCACCGCCTCGAACCCGCCGCAGCGGGCGACATAGCCGGAGATGGCGTCACGCTTCTGCTCGAA
>JAURXS010000445.1 GCA_030654305.1 bacterium
GAGCGGACTCGCCGCCGTGTCGGCCCGGGTGGGCGACGCCTACCCCGCCCTGACGCCGGACTGCCCGCAGGCGCACTGGTTCGAGCGGGAGATCCACGAGAGCTGCGGCGTGGCGCCCCTGGGGCACCCGTGGCTCAAGCCGGTGCGCTTCCCGCGCGGCGACGTCGGCACGGCCGACTTCTACCGCGTGGAAGGCACGGAGATCCACGAGGTCGCCGTGGGGCCGGTGCACGCCGGCATCATCGAGCCCGGCCACTTCCGCTTCCAGTGCCACGGCGAGCGCGTGCTGCACCTCGAGATCTCGCTCGGCTACCAGCACCGCGGCGTGGAGCGGGCCCTGGCCGGCGGCCCGGACCGGCGCACCATGCCCTACCTGGAGACACTGGCGGGCGACACCAGCATCGGCCACGCCTACGCCGGCGCTCTGGTGATCGAGGCGCTGGCCGGCGCCCCCGCGCCGCCGCGGGCCGACGCGCTGCGCGGCGTCGCGCTGGAGCTGGAGCGCCTGGCCAACCACACCGGCGACCTCGGCGCGCTCTCCGGCGACATCGGCTTCCTGCCGACCGCCGCCTTCTGCGGGCGCCTGCGCGGCGACTTCCTCAACCTGACCGCAGCGCTCTGCGGCAACCGCTTCGGCCGCGGCCTGGTCCGCCCCGGCGGCGTGCTGTTCGACCTCGACCCCGCCCGCGCGGACGGCATGAAGTCCCGCCTGGCCGACACCCTGCGCGACGCGACCGCGGCGACCGACCTGCTCTGGGAGACCGCCACCGTGCTGTCGCGGTTCGAGGAGACCGGGATCGTCACGCCCGCGGCGTGCGCGGAGCTGGGGCTGGTGGGGCCGACGGCGCGCGCCTGCGGACTGGAGCGCGACGTGCGCTACGAGCAGCCGTGCGGGATCTATCGCTTCCGGCAGATCCCGGTCTCGACCTGGACGACCGGGGACGTGCTGGCCCGGGCGAACGTGCGCGCGCTGGAGATCCAGCGGTCGGCGGAGTTCGTCGACGCGCTGATCGGGGCGCTGCCGGACGGGCCGCTGCGGGCCCCGGCGGGCGCGCTCGCCCCGGACTCGCTGGCGGTCTCGCTGATCGAAGGGTGGCGCGGGGAGATCTGCCACGCGGCGGTGACCGACGACCGGGGGCGCTTCGCGGCCTACCGCATCGTCGACCCGTCGTGCCACAACTGGTCCGCCCTGGCCCTCGCCATGCGCGGCCAGGAGATCTCCGACTTCCCGCTCTGCAACAAGAGCTTCAACCTCTCCTACTGCGGGCACGACCTATGATCAGAGCACTCGTCGCCAGGCTCCGCCAGAAGCACCGCACGATCGCCTACCCGGCGGTCGTGCCCGAGTTGCCGGACCGCTGGCGCTGCCGCCCCGTCATCGCGCCCGACCTCTGCGTGGACGGCTGCCGGGCCTGCGCCGACGTCTGCCCCACCGGGGCGATCCTGGCCGGGAGCACCCCGCCGCTGATCGACCTCGGCCGCTGCCTCTTCTGCCCCGAGTGCGCCGCCGCCTGCCCGACCGGGGCGATCACCTACAGCCGTGACCACCGGATGGCGACCCGCGGGCGCGACGACCTGATCGTGGGCGACGAGTTGCACCTGGCGCGCGCGCTCGACGACGCCGCGCTGCGCGTGTTCGGCCGGTCGCTCAAGCTGCGCCAGGTCAGCGCCGGCGGCTGCAACGGCTGCGAGGCTGACGTCAACGTCCTGAGCACGGTCGTCTTCGACCTGGCGCGCTTCGGCGTCCAGTTCGTCGCCTCGCCCCGCCACGCCGACGGCCTGCTGATCACCGGCCCGGTGACCCGCAACATGGAAGCCGCCCTGCGCAAGACCTGGGAAGCCGTGCCGACGCCCCGCCTGGTGATCGCGGTCGGCGCCTGCGCCATCTCGGGCGGCCCCTACCTCGACCACCCCGAAACGCTCAACGGCGCCGCCGCCGTGGTGCCGGTGGACCTCCACGTGCCCGGCTGCCCCCCGCACCCCCTGACCATCCTCGACGGCATCCTGCGCCTGTTGGACAAGCTCCCGCCCACATGACAGCGACCCCGCCCTCCGGAGAGAGCGGGGCCGTTGCGTCTCGAATCGGCGCGGCGCGCGGCCGCTGCCGTTCTTCGTCCTACCAGCGGGGCCGATCGTTCGAGCGCGGCTCGCGAGGACGGGCCTCGTTGACGTTCAGCGGGCGGCCGTCGACGTCCATGCCGTTGGTTTTCTCGATGGCGGTCGTGGCCGCGGCGTCATCGGACATCTCCACGAAGCCGAAGCCGCGGGAGCGGCCGGTGTCGCGGTCCATGATGACGGTCGCGCTGCTGACCTCGCCGAACTGCGAGTAGACCTTCATGAGGTCCTGATCGGTGAGGTTGAAACTGAGGTTGCCGACGTAGATCTTCTTCAAACTGGTCACTTCCCTTGAACCTGCTGGACCCTCGGGCTCCCACGACTATTCGGGGAGTCCCTGGTCCCTGCTAAAAAAGACTGGCCGAGATGGCCAGTCCCTGGCGCAGACGATAGCAGGAAACATGCCGAAAAGCAAGGAACGGGCGCCAATTCACGCCCTGCGCGCCCGGAACCCGTTGACGGGCTTACTCCTGCGATGTTAGGCTCCCCCGGGATCCGGGGCGGGCCTCACCCCCGGACAGCCTGCATGCTGGTGCCAGCGAAGCGAGGTTCCATGGCCTCGACCACTTTCCGGTTCGGCTTCTCCCCCCCCATCATCCTGGCCCTGGCAGCCCTGGGAACGCCGCACGCCTGCCTGGCCGCACCGGATCAGGACATGATGATCGGCATCTCGATCAACCGCCTGATCCTCGCCGAGCAGGACATGGCCGACACCTACGGCACGGTCGCCATCCCCGGCGTGACCGCCGTCGCCGCCATCGCCGACCACTCGCGATTCGTGTTCACCGCCGGTTGCGGTTTCGCCAAGGGCAGCCCCTTCTACGACGTCACGGGGTACGAGGGCGACAACGAGGCCAGGCTGAAGACCATCCTCATGCAGTTCGGCATGCAGGGCGACCTGTCCCGCAACACGCGCCTGCGCGTCTACTGGGGTTTGTCCGCCGAACTGGCGAGGATCCACGAACGCCTGCCGGCCTACGCCGGCTCGCCGGACCACGACGATTTCGACGGCTGGGGTACGGGCCTGAGGTTCACCTTCGGACCCGAGTGGAGGTCGGCGGACGCCGCCCGCGCGATCGGCCTCACGATGGGCTGGGGCACGGTCGGCGGCGCGGTCTCGCACGAGGGCCACCGTCACGAGGTGAACCTGTCGGGCGCCGGCCTGCAGTGCCACGTCCTGTGGCGGATGTGACGGCGACCCGGGCGGGGCCCGGGCTTACGGGCGAGAAAGAGAGGTGCACGATGTTCCGGCCACGTTCTCCGACATCGACCACCGCCCTGGTCCTCGCGTTCCTCGCCCTCGCTGCGGCCGACCGGGCCCGGGCCGACGGCGCGGTCCTCGCTCCCTGGGGATACGAGCTGTACGAGACCGACCAGCTCGCCATCATCGGCCATGACGCCGCCGCCGCGCGCGAAACGCTGCACGTCCTGCCGGGTTTCCGCGGCGACGCCGACGACTTCGCCTGGATCGTGCCCGTGCCGTCCCTGCCGGAAGTCGCCGCATCCGATCTCGATCTCTTCGAGGAGGCCATGTTGCTGACGGCGCCCGTCTGGCGGTCGCGCGACGGGGCTTGGGGCTGCACGCAGGAAGACGTCATGTACGCGGGCGACGGCGACGGCAACGACGTGGACATCATCGAGGACCGGATCGTGGGCATCTACCGGACGCTCGTGCTCGGCTCGACCGACGCGACGGCTTTGGCCGATTCCCTGGCGGCCTGGGGCTTCCTGCACGAAGGCAACGACGAGTCGACGCTGGCCGCGCTGGCGTCCTACGTCGAACGGTCCTGGTACTTCGTGGCCATGAAGATCGATCCGGAGGCCTTCGACGACTGGCAGATGAACGACGGTTACTGGTACGGTCGGCTGGCGCCGGTCCGCCTGACCTTCGCCGCGGACGAGCCCGTCTACCCCCTGGAGATCTCCTCGCTCAGCGCCGCACAGTCGACGGAGGTCATCCTCTACACCGTCGCGGACGCGCGCCTGACGTTCCCCGGCGCCACGACGCTCTACGCCAACCGGGTGACCGACGGCGAGCTGCAGGAGATCCGGTCCACCTACCCCGCGTTCGGCGCCCTAGTGCACGCGGGTGACTTCGTCACCAAGCTGCGACGCACCTATGCGCCCGACGAGATGACGGAAGACCTGGTGCTCGCGCCCGACGACGACGGCGGCGAGTTCCACCAGGTCTTCTATTCCGGCATCCCGCTGACGGCCGTGCTGCTGCTGGGCGCGGGTGCGTGGCTGCGGCTGCGGCCGCGCCGCGCCTGACGGCTATTTCAGGAGTTTACTTCAGCAGCTGCAGCTTGCGGGTATCGGCGCCGCCGGCGCCCGTCGCCCGCAGGAAGTACGTGCCGCTGGGCAGGCTCCGCCCCGCGTCCCCCCTGCCGTCCCAGTCCACCATGAAATCGCCCGCCTCGCGCGTGCCCTGCCACAGGGCCCGCACCAGGCGGCCGTCGACGCCGTAGACGTCCAGCCGCAGCGCGGCGGCCGCCGGCAGGGACACGTCGATGGTGGTGGAGGGGTTGAAGGGGTTCGGGTAGGCCCCCGTGATGCGGGGGAAGGCGACGAGCAGGTCGCCGACGCCGGTGGCCAGGCCGTCGGCGAAGATGTCATCGACCCACTCGGGGTGGTCGATGAAGGGGTTGCGGTTGCCCTGGTAGGCGAAGACCACGTCGTTGCGGTCCTGCTCCTTGGCGTCGACGGGATCCTGCACGTGCCAGGCGAGCAGCGTCGTGAGCAGCCCCATGTAGGCGACGCTCTCGTTGTTGCCGGTCGCCGAGGCCGAGATCAGCGCGACGTTGTCGGTGAGGATCAGGTCGGGCTCCCCGATGGCCCCCTCGTAGCGCACGTCCATGTAGAACATCGCGCGCGCCACGTCGCCCTTGCGACCGTCCCAGGTCTCCCAGACGCCGGCGGGCAGCAGGCTGTTGAAGTAGTTGACGCCGGTCGCGCCGTCGTAGTTGTCGGCCGGGTCGCTCGAGCAGCTCGACACGCACTCGCCGAAGGGCTTGTTGCCGCGGTCGCCGTTGTACTCCACGTCGCAGAGGAACAGGTGGTGGCAGTCGGTGTACGGCTTGTTGGTCGAGCCGTCGTCGGGGAAGCCGTAGCTGTTGGGCCAGCTGTGCTCGCGATTGTAGGGGCCGGTGCCGCCGCCGAACTTGGCGAAGACGCGGTTCTGGTAGAGGTCGAGGATGCGGGTCGAGTTGTAGGGATCCTCGTCCGCCAGCTCCAGCACGTTCCAGGTGTCGGTCGTGGAGGCCGTGTAGGGGATCTTCACGTGGCCGTCGATGACGGCGTTCACCGAGGCGCGCATCGCCTCGGCGCTGGTGAAGACCACGGTGTCGTAGTAGCCGGCCGGCGGGGCGGCGAAGGCGGCCGCCGCGACCAGCGCGATCAGGACGCAGGCCACCGGGCTCAGGCGCGCGGCGAAGGAAGAGTTACGGTCGGTATGCAGCACGTCGGCTCCCTGCTCGGGTGTCGGTCACGGTTGCAAGTTACGGCGTCGTGGCGAGGGTCGGCACAGGTAAGTATACCACGCCGGGCCGGTGCGGCGCCAATCGGACACTAGCTCCAGCGGAAGGGCTCCGGGAGGTCGAAGTCGGGCCGGCCCTCGGCGGGGGCCGAGCCGGGATCCTGCGTGAACAGCCGGTACAGCCCGGCGTCCTCCACGTCCTGCAGGGCCTGGTCGTCCTCGGCGGTCGAGATCGGCCGCGCCAGTTCGGGATGGAGGTGCGCCAGCGCGCGGCCGGCCTCGGTCTGGGCGAGGGCGTCGGGGTGGTACTGCGC
>JAURXS010000446.1 GCA_030654305.1 bacterium
GGTGGCCGTGCTCGTCGTAGACGCCGACGCCCTGCTCCCAGACCCACTTCAGTTCGCCCTGCTTGGTGATCATGCGGTACTCGAGACGGAAGGGGACGTGGCGTTCCATCGCGTCCCAGATCGTCGTGCGCACATAGGGGAAGTCGGCCGGGTGGATGAACTGCGGAGCCGTGACGGACCGGCCGTCGAGCAACTCCTCACGGGCGTAGCCGGTCAGGCCCAGGCAGCCGTCGTTGACGTAGGCCAGCGACAGGTTCTGGTCGCCGCGGCAGCGGTAGACCATGCCCGGCAGGTTGCCCACGAGGGTCGCCATCTGGCGCTGGCTGCGGCGCATCGCCTGCTCGCTGGTGATGCGGTCGGTGATGTCGCGGTAGTTGAGCACCACGCCCTCGACACCGGACACGTCGTACATCGCCGTGTACATGCCCTCGAGGTGCAGCCAGTGACCGTCCCGGTGCCGGACCCGGATCGTGCCGATGCCCACGGTCTGGCCGGAATTGTTGGTCGCCTGGCGGATCCCGGCCATCACGGCGGGCTTGTCGTCGTCGTGGGTGTATCCGCCCGGACGGCGCCCGAGCAGCTCCCGCTCCGGGGTGCCGATGATGCGCGCGGCGGCCGGGCTCACGTAGGTGAACACGCCCTTGGCGCCCACGATGAACACGATGTCCGAAGTGTTCTCGGTCAGCGCGCGGAAGCGGGCCTCGCTCTGCGACAGCGTGCGCGTGGCCTCGTCGAAGCGCTGGAACTCGGCGCGCATGCGGCTGATCGCGTGGCCGGCCAGCCCCAGCAGGCCGCTCAGGTGCAGGATGTGCATCGGCCAGCCGTCGGACCCGATGCTGCCGAGCGAGGAGATCGCCAGCCCGGTGCCGGTGAAGGCGGTGAACGCGGCGAGCCAGATCAGCACCGTCTCGCGTTCGACGCGGTAGCGGCGGCCGAACCAGACCGCGGCGGCGAAGTGCAGCAGGCAGGCGTAGAGGTTCATCCTGGCCATCGTCGCCGGGTCGGAGGGCGGCGCGCCCTGGCCCGTCAGGATCGCCAGCGCGAGGCCGGCGGCCGCGACCGCCGCGAGGCCCGGCCAGTACAGGAGACGCTCGACCGGGATCCGACGCATGGGCAGCCAGACGGCCACCGCCGCCAGACCGCCGAAGATGTAGCCGGACGACGCCAGGTGCCCCGAACGCGGGGAGGCCAGGGCGACCACGTGCACGATCGTCGTGATCGCCACGATCAGCAGCGAGGACGAGATCCAGATCGTGTGGAGCGAGCGCCCGCGCTCCTGGCGCACCAGGAAGAAGGCCGCCACCAGGATCGCCACGCCCGCGCCCAGCATTTCCACGGCCTGGTGCAGCAGCTCGACCTCGAAGTGGCGCGCCGCGCCCAGACCGGCGAACACGAGGAAGCAGCTCGGCGGCAGCAGGGCTCCGGCGAGCGGCAACCCCCAGACGGGGGCGGTCAGGCATGTCCAGGTCCGTTTCAACAAGTCGGCTCCCATGTCCGGCGCGCCTGTCCCGGCGCGGCCGCTCCCGACCCTCCGTCCCGATGCATCGGCCCGATTCCGCGCGTCATGAGCGTTTTGATCATCGGAAAAATTCCCCGGCGGCGACGGTCGCCACGGGCTCCGGGCAGCGGGGGAACGTCATCCGGAACGTCGCGCCTTCGCCGGGCCTGCTCGCGCAGGTGATGCTCCCGCCGAGGGCGCCGGTCACCAGGTTGTAGACGATGTGCATGCCGAGCCCGCTGCCGCCCTCGCCGCGGCGCGTCGTGAAGAAGGGGTCGAAGACCCGGCGGCGGACGGCGTCGTCCATGCCGCGGCCGTCGTCGGCGTACGTCAGCTCCACGTCGTCGCCGCGCGCCGTGGCCGTGATGCGGATCGTTCCCGCGTCCTCGGGGGCGTACGCGTGCAGCAGCGAATTCTGGAGGAGGTTGGTGACGACCTGCGCCACGGCCCCCGGCAGCGAGTCCACGACGACGCCGGGGGCGCAGTCCACGTCGATCCGCAGCGGCCGGCGGCGGTACTGCGGGCGCAGGCTGGCCACGACCTCGGCCAGGTACGCGCCGAGATCGAAGGAGCGGCGCTCCTCGCTGCACTGGTCCACCGACACGCGCTTGAAGCTCTGCACCAGATCGGCGGTGCGCGACAGGTTGGCCTCGATCATCCCCGCCGCGTCCTCGCCGTCCACGAGCAGGGCGTCGAGGTCGGCGCGCTTCAGCCCGCCCTGGTCCAGGAGCCGTCGCGTGTCGCGGACCCGCTCGCGCAGGTGGGTGGCCGCGGTCAGCCCCACGCCCAGCGGCGTGTTGATCTCGTGGGCCAGGCCGGCGACCAGCCCGCCGAGCGCCGCCATCTTCTCCGAGGCGATGAGCTGCTCCTGGGTCTCCTGCAGGTCCCTGGTCCGTGCCGCCACCCGGCGCTCGAGATCCTCGTTCAGCTCCCGGATCGTCCGCTCCGCTTCGACCCGGCTGGTGATGTCGGTGATGAACCCCTCCAGGGACCTGGTCCCGCCGCTCTCGTCCGCGACGCCGACCCCCTGCTCCCAGACCCACTTGACCGCGCCGTCGGCGGTGATGATGCGGTATTCGTGCGCGTACGCCCGGCCCGCATCCACGGCGGTGCGGATGGTGAGCCGGACCTGTTCGAGGTCGTCGGGGTGGATGATGTCCCTGGCCGTCAGGGGCTGGTCGCCGAAGAACTGCTCGGGCAGGTAGCCCGTCAGGGCGAGGGCGCCGCCGCTGACGAACTCCAACGGCATGTCGCGGTCGTACCGGCAGCGGAAGGCCAGGCCGGGCAGGTTCCCCAGCAGCGTCGACAACTGGCGGCGGCTTTCCTGCAGGTCGCGGTCCGCGCGCCGGCT
>JAURXS010000447.1 GCA_030654305.1 bacterium
CGGCGCGGGCGCGGGCGGCCGCGAGGTCCTCGGCGGTGGTGATCTTGCGGTTGCCCGGCTCGCCGGGCACCAGCACCGGCGGCAGGCCACGCGCCGCGAGCAGCCCGCCGTCGTCGGTGAACGCCGCGCCGGTCGCGCGGGCCCAGCGGTGCGCCTCCAGGAAGGGGCGCCAGCGGAAGACCTGCGGCGTCTGCAGCGCGCGCAGGCCGGCGCGCGGCAGGTAGCGCAGGCCACGGGCGCCGTCGTCTCCCGCGTCATCCAGGGCCACGATGGTGTCGGTCACCTCGACGCCCGGCACCGCGCCGCCGTGCGCCGCGGCCGCGGCGGCGAGCCGCCCGACGAGTTCGGCCGTCACCCAGGGGCGGGCGGCGTCGTGGACCGCGACGAGGTCGTCGTCGCGCGGCGAACATGCCTGCTGCAGCGCCTCGGCCGCGAGCCCGGTCGACGCCGTGCGGGTCTCGCCGCCGTCGCACACCATCGTCGGCAGCGACGTCGCCGCGGCCAAGGCCTCGCGCACCACGGCCTGCCAGGCGGGCGGCGCGGCCACGGTCACCGAGGCGAGGCCGGGCAGCGACAGGAAGGCTTCCAGCCCCCGCAGCAGCAGCGGGCGGCCGCCGACGACCTGGAACTGCTTGGGCGCCTCGTCCGCGCCGGTGCGGGCGCGTCGGCCCTCGCCGCCGGCGACCACGATCACGTGCAGGGGGATCGCCGGCGGTCGGCGCTGGTCGCCCACGCTCACTCCTTCGCCGCGGCGGTGCGGCCGCGTTCGGGCGGTTGCAGGGCCAGCGACACCGCTTCGTCGACCGTGCCCGCCGCCAGCACGGCCATGCCCTGCTCGGTGCGCGGCGTGCGGAGGTTGCGCGCCGCGACCACGCGCTTGAAACCGTGGTGGGCGGCCTCGCGCAGACGGTTCTTGCGGTCGATGACGTCGCGCACCTCGCCCGTAAGGCCCACTTCCCCCAGCACCAGGGTGTCCAGCGGCACGGGGATCTCGCGCAGCGACGAGGCCAGGGCCGTGATCACGGCCAGGTCCGCGGCCGGGTCCTCCAGCCGGGCGCCGCCGGCGACCTTGACGAAGATGTCGCAGCCCGCCAGGTCCAGCCCGGCCCGCTTCTCCAGGATCGCCGCCAGCAGGGCCACGCGCTTGCTGTCCACGCCCTGCACCACGCGCTGGGGCGTGCCGTAGCGCGCCGGCGACACCAGGGCCTGCACCTCGGTCAGGAACATCCGCGTGCCGTTGCGCACCACGCCGACGCAGGTGCCGGGCTCGCCGCCGCGGCGGTCGCCCAGGAACAGCGCCCCGGCGTCGGTGACCGGCACGAGACCGTCGCCGCGCATCTCCAGCAGGGCCAGCTCGCCGGTCGCGCCGAAGCGGTTCTTCACCGCGCGCACCATGCGCAGCGCGCCGCCGCCGCTGCCCTCGAAGTAGAGCACGGTGTCGACCATGTGCTCGAGCAGCTTGGGACCGGCGAGGTCCCCCGACTTGGTGACGTGGCCCACCAGGAAGACCGGGCAGAGGGTCGTGCGCGCGAAGTCGGCGAGCACGCCGCCGCAGTAGCGGATCTGGCCGACGCTGCCGGGGAAGGCGTCGATGTCGCCGGAGTGCAGCGTCTGGATCGAGTCGGCGATCACCACGCAGGGGCCCGGGTGAGCCTCGCGGTCGGCGTACATCGCCGCCAGCAGCCTCTCCAGGTCGACGCCGTCCAGGACGTGGAAGCCCTCGCCGGCGCGCGGGTCGAAGCCCATCCGCTCGCCGCGCATGCGGATCTGCGACGGCGACTCCTCGCCGGCGATGTAGAGGACCCGCACGCCGGCGCGCACCCAGTTCAGCGCCAGCCCGGTCAGCAGCGTGGACTTGCCGACGCCGGGCTCGCCGCCCAGCAGCACGACCGATCCCGCCACCAGCCCGCCGCCGAGGATGCGCGCGACCTCCTGCGGCTCGACGGGGATGCGCTCGTTCGCGGCGGTGGCGACGCGCGACAGCGCGACCGGCGCCAGTTCCGGCCGCGCCGCGGCGGCTTCGGGCCGCGCGCGGGTGAAGCCGCCGCCCTTGCCCTTGCCGGCGGGGGCCGTCGTCGCGATCGCGGCGAAGGAGTTCCACTCGCGGCACTGCGGGCACTGCCCCAGCCACCGCAGTTCCTCGTGGCCGCAGTTGCCGCAGACGTAGCGGGTGTTGGCTTTGGTCATCGGGGCTCGCTCTCCGGGAGGGTGTGCAGCGGGAGGATAGCGGATCGAGGGCGCTCAGTCAAAGGGGGCGCCCGGTCAAAGGCGCCCCCGGATCCGATCGCGGACCGGCTCTCAGCGGGCCAGCAGCAACTTCCGCTCCAGGCGGACACCGTCGGCGACCAGCCGCGCCAGGTAGAGACCGCTCGGCGCTTCGCGCCCCGCGTCGTCGCGGCCGTCCCAGATCACGGCGTGCGGGCCGGCGGCCAGGGGGCCGCCCGCCAGCAGCGACCGCACGAGCTGGCCGCGCACGTCGAAGACGGCCAGCCGCGGCGAGCCGTCGCGCGCGAGCTCGAAACGGATCTCGGTGCGCGGGTTGAACGGGTTGGGCCGGTTGGGCAGCAGACGGACGGCCGCGGCCGGCGCAGGCGGCGCCGCGGTGAGGTCGGCCGGCAGGGTCAGGTTCAGGCCCCAGCCGTTCAGGGTGCCGGTGTCGGTGCCGACCACGTCGGAGATCCGCAGCGTCCAGTCGCCGGCGATCGCCTCGCCGACGAAGTCCGCGAGCAAGCCCGGCCCCTCCACCGCCAGCGTGCCGGGGTAGTTGCCCACGATGTTGTCGGCGGAGCTGCCGCTGCGGTTGTGCAGGCGCACCACGGTCCCCTCGGGCGACTGCAGTTCGACGATCAGGTCGCCCCGCCAGGTGTGCGTCACGTCGAGATCGACGTCCACGCCCGCGACCGAGCCGGCCGCCCCGACGTGGATGATCGAGACGATGCCCGTGACGTTGTTGTCGGGGATCGCCGCCGGCGTGACGTTGTCGTACGCCAGGTGCGCGACCGGCACGAGGCGGAAATAGGCTTCGGCGGCCTGGCCCTCCGCGACCGCCACCGTCGCGACGTCCGTGCTCAGGCCGGCGTGGGTGGCCGTCACGACGTAGCTGCCGGCGTAGAGGCCGTCGATGACGAAGCGGCCGTCGCCGTCCGAGACCGCGGCGTGGCCCGCGCCGGCGTCGATCGCGGCCCCGGCCAACGGCACGTATGCCCCGCCCACCACCGTCCACGCAAGGCCGGTGATCGAGCCGCTCGCCGCACCCTCGTCGGCCATCAGGTACGCCGCCGCGTTCTCGACGAGGTGCTTGGCGGCCGTGGTGTCGGTCAGGGCGCCGACGTTCAGGGACAGCACGACGATCTGGCCGGCCTGCGGCGCCGGGTTGTCGTCGTGGACCATCACGCCCGCCGACATGGCGTAGGAGGCGGTGCCGTAGACCACGACCGCGTCGGCGGCGGGATCGACGGCGTCCTGGTCGCCGTAGGCGCTGTAAGTCAGGTTCAACGTCGCGGGCAGCGCGTGCGGGACGGTCGCCACCGGGTGCGTCGACATGCCCGGCACCAGGTTCAGGGCGCCGGCGTTGTCGCTGCGCCAGGCGCCGGCGTGCAGCACCTGCGCGGCGAAGTCGGGATAGCCGGGCGAGGAGACGGCGTCGTAGGCCACCTCGCCGCCCTCGATCAGCAGCTTGCCGCCGACGGCGGCCCAGTCCTGCAGCAGGGCGCGCAGGCCCGCGTCGACGACGGGGCCGGTGTTGGCGCCGCAGTTCAGCACCACGAACTGCTTGCCCGTGAAATCGCCCGCGACGACCGCGACGGCGTCCACGACGGTGGTGACGTAACCGGCCTCGCGCAGCCAGCGGTCCAGGTTCGCGGGCGCGGCCTTCGCCGGGTCCGGCGAGGCGACGGGCAGCTTGCGCTCGTCGAACTTCACGTCGCCCGCCACGACGCCCTTCTTGGCCGCGGTGTCGTCGATGACCAGGGCCACGCCCAGGGCGTCGATGACCGTGAACGCGTGCGGGCCGTCGCTCGCGGCGTTGGGCACGACCGCCGCGTCGTGGGCGACGACGGTATAGGCGAAGGTGTCCCCCGTCTGCACCGAACCGGCGTCGATCGGGAACGTCGCCTGGTAGACGCCCGCGCCCTGGTCGGCGAGAGCGAAGCCCGTCTGCGGGACGCCGTTCCAGGTGAAGGCCACGCCGACGTCGGCCAGCCCGAGGTTGTCGGTCACCACGGCGCGCACCAGCGGCGGCCAGGTCAGCCCCGGCTGGTCGCCCAGCGGCGTGTGGACGATCTGCGGCGGCGTGACGTCCGCGCCGACGCGGAAGGAGAAGACCGTCGCCGGAGCGGCGGCCGGCAGCGCCGTTGCGACGCCCAGGACGTCGCCGGCGGTCAGGTAGTAGTCCACGACGGCGCCGCCGGCCTGCGCCGGGATCGCCGCCGCGTAGGCGTCGCCGCCCGCGGACGCGAGCTGGACCTGCTGCCAGGCGCCCGCGTCGGCGCGCCAGTGCAGCCGCAGGTCGGCGGGCGTCAGGGCGACGCGGTCGGTGATCGTGCAGTCCACGGCGTAGGAACCGGCCGTCTGCTCGGTGTCCCCGAGCGGCGCGTGCAGGATCGAGGCGCCGAAATAGTGCGCCGCGGCGTGGGCGTCCAGGATGCCCCAGCCGAAGTCGTTGTTCGGGGAGGCGGCGCGGTCGGCCGTCATGCGCATGGCCTCGCGCACCTGCATGGGCGTCAGCGAGGGCACGCGCGACAGCACCAGGGCCGCCACGCCGGCGGTCAGCGGGCAGGAGAACGACGTGCCCGAGGCGGTCGTGTAGCCGCCCGCGGGGTTGGCGACGTGGTTGCTCGAGCCCAGGGCGCAGACGTCGGGCTTGATGCGCCCGTCGGCCGTCGGCCCGGGCGAGGAGAAGTAGGCGATGGCGCCGGTGCTCGTGACCGCGCCGGCGGTGATCACGCTGTCGCCGTCGGCGGGCGTGACCAGGGTGTTCCAGCTCGTGCCGCGCTCGTTGCCCGCGGAGTTGCAGACCACGATGCCCTTGCCCACGGCCAGGTCGGCCGCGACGGTGCAGGCGGCGGTGTCGCCGTCCAGGTCCGCGACGACGTACCAGTCGATGTAGCCCAGCGAGCTGCTCACCAGGTCGACGCCGAAGGTGTCGAGCCACTCGATGCCCGCGACCCAGTTGTCCTCCTCGGCGGGCACCTCCTGCGACACGTCCTCGGTCTTGGCCAGCACGAACGAGGCCGCGAAGGCCGGCCCGACGTGGCTGCCGGGGTCGTAGCCGCCGACGGTCGACATCGTCTTGGTGCCGTGGTCGTCCTGGGTGCTCGGGTCGCCCGCCTCGTTCTCCACGACGCCGTCGCCGTTGACGAAGTCCCAGCGGTCGAGCACCGGCAGGCCGGACAGCGACACGTGGCTGGTGCGGAAGCCCGAATCCATCATGCCGATCAGCACGCCCTGGCCGTGGACGCCCTCCTCGTGCAGGGCGGGCACGTTGATCTGCTCGAGGTCCGCGAGCGTGCCGCCGTAGTCGATCGACCAGGCCAGGTCCTTGTCCGCCGGAGCCGCCATCCCGATCCCGGGAGCCGCCGGCGCGGGGCGCGGCTGGGCGCGCCGCACGAGCGTCACCTCGCGCACGCAGGGCAGCGCCGCCAGGGCGCGCACCTGTGCGGGCCGCGCGTCGAAGCTGGCCGCGTTCAGCCAGCGGGATTCGCGGCGCAGGCGCGCGCCGGTCTCCAGCGCCGAGTCGAGGTACGGGCGGTGCAGCGGCAGGTCGGTGGCGTCGACCAGGCGGCTGCCTTTATCGGTGGCCGTCTTCGCCCGTCGGGCGGCGGCGCGCTCGCCCAGGGAGCGCTCGGCGTCGTCCAGAGCCCGTTCCAGGGCGTCCCCCTGCAACCCCTTGTCCTGGAACCACACCCAGACGGCGATGGTCCCGTCGGCGCTGCGGCCGGGGAAATCGGGATCCGCGAGAGCGCGAACCACCTCGACCGAAGACGCAGGAGCAACGGTCGTGGGAGCGGCGGTCGCGGTCGCCGCAACAAAGCAGAACGCGGCCAGCGCGGCCGCGCGGATGACGGAACGGGATCTCATGGGGCCTCCAGCCTGGCTGCGATGTCTTGG
>JAURXS010000448.1 GCA_030654305.1 bacterium
CAGGCGCGACTTGCCCGACGCGACGTCCAGCGCGAAGATCGCGGTCTGACCCAGGTAGGGGGCCGTGACGTGGATCGACTTGCCGTCGGCCGACCACAGCAGCGAGCCGGGGCTCAGCGACAGGTTGTCGAAATCCAGGTCCAGGCGCCGCTCGGTCCCGTCCGGCCAGCCGCGCAGGACGACGTGGTAGCGGTCGGCCTCGAAGCCGGGGCGGTCCATGGCCAGCCAGGCCAACGTCTTGCCGTCGGGCGAGAAGACGGGCTGGGTGTCCTGGGCCTCGTTCGCCTCGGTCAGGCAGAGGCGGCGGCTCGGGCTGTCGGTGCTCACGGCGTAGAGGTCGTCGTCGGTGCTCCAGGCGGCCTCGCTGCCGTCCTTGACCCGCGCGGCGAAGACCAGCGTGCGGCCGTCGCGGCTGAAGGCGAACTCCTCGCTGCCGCCGAAGGGCAGCGTGGGCGCGTCGGCGTCCAGGCCGGGGGTGAGGTCGCGCGCCTGCTCGTCGGTCCCGGACCAGGGGCGCAGGAAGACGTGGTTGCGCTTGCCGTCCTCCCAGGTGTCCCAGCGCCGGAAGAACAGCTCGTCGTAGGTCCGGCCGGTGGCGACGGTCGCGGCCTTGTCGGCGTCGCGCGCGACCGTCTCGGCGATCGTGGCGTCGGGGTAGACGGCCAGCGAGAAGGCGTAGGCCTCCAGCTGCGGCACGACCTCGAAGTTCTCGACGTCCAGGGGCAGGCGGGTGACCTGGGCGGCCTCGCCGCCGCGCGGGTCGATCGTCCAGACCTGCGCCGAACCCGAGCGCGTGCTCAGGAAGGCGACGCGGCCGTCCGGCAGCCAGCGGCCGTTCCAGTCGGCGGCGGGGTCGGCGGTCAGGCGGCGCGGCTCCGACTTGCCGTCCAGGGCGACGAGCCACAGGTCGGTGCGGCCCTTGTTCGCCTCGAGGTCGGTCGTGCGCAGCGCGTACAGCGCGAGGGCCCCGTCGGGGGAGACCCGCGGGTCGGAGAGGCGCTGCATCGCGAGCATGTCGTGGACGTTGAAGGGGTGGGGGTCGGCGGCGAGGGCCGGGCTCGCGAGGGCGGCCAGCAGCACGGTCAACAGCACGAGGTGGCGCACTTCGGATTCCTTCCGTTCGTGGCTGGGTGGCGTCGGCGATCCAATATAATCGATGGGAGGGTGGATATGAAAGGTCCGCGCGGCGGGTCCCGCCGCAGGTCCGGCAGAATCCGCCTTGCCGGGAGATCCGATTGCTGGCCGAAGCGGCGGCTCTCGGGTATACCTGATGCACGCGACGGCGGACGGCCGGGCGCCGGGCTGCCGGATCGCGGGGGCGAAAGGTCGACATGAGCATCAGCGAGCATCTGCGGGCCATCCTCGGGACCGCGCGCGACGGGACCGGGATGGACGTCGTCATCGTCTCGACGACGTCGCCGGACCTGGCCGCCTTCTGGCAGCGGCGGCTGGAGCAGGGTCGCGGGGCCGTCTGCCGGCCGGACGCCCTGGTCCTGGCGATCCACGAGGACTGGCCGGGCGGCGCCGGCAACGGTCTGGGCACCCTCCATGCCTGGCGCGAGGCCTCGCGGCTGGCGCGCGAACGGCATGGCGTGGACCTGCGCGCCCGCCTGGATGAGGGCGCGGCGATCGGCCTCTACCACACCGCCGGCCAGGGAACCCGGCTCGCCCCCCTGCCGGGCAGCGAGGGGGGGAACAAATCCGCGGTGAAGCTGCCGGGGCTGGTGAGGCTCGACGGCCGTGTCGAACAGCTGACCATCCTCGAGGCCGTGATCCGCCAGACTTCCGTCTACGCGTCGTCGCACCGCGGCCGCCTCGGCGTCTTCTGGGGCGATCAGGTCTTCATCCCCTCGGCGCCGTTGCCCGCGAAGCCCCGCCATCACGTCGACATCCTGGCCAGGCTGGGCGCGATGCCCACGGCCGACGCCTGGCTGCGCGACGGCCTGGACCGCTACGGTCTGGTCGCCGTCGGGAAGGACGGCGACGCCGTCCAGGTCGAGAAGGTCTCGCACGCGGCGGCCGAGCAGCTCGTGGCGGACGGCGTCATGCATGTCGACGGCGGCATCGGCGTGAGCCTCGGCTCCTTCAGCCTGTCGGCCGCCATGACGGCGGCGCTGGACGCGGAGTTCGACGCCGAGCTGCGCGCGCGGACCGCCAAGTTCGACACCGACCCCCATTTCTGGATGCCGCTGACCCTGCCCGCGGCGACCTACCGGCGGATGATGGCGGCCAAGGGCGTGGCCGCGGACCTCGCCGACGCTCACCACCGCCGGCTGGCGGCGTTCCGGGCGCGGTTCCGCGACGAGCATCCGGGCGAGCCGGTCTTCGGTTGCCTCGACATCGGCGCCGACTGCTACTGGTGGGATTTCGGCACGATCCCGGGCTACCTGGCGAACGTCCGGCGCCTGCTCGGCGATGACGAGGAAGCGCGGTCGATGCGCTCGTTCCTCGGCGTGGATGCCGACCCCGGCGCCGTGTTCAGGGACGGCAGCCTGCTGCTGGACTGCGCGATCGGGGAGGGGCCGACCGCGGGCTCCGTGCTGGTCGGGGTGACGGCGCGGCGGGTCGACGTCGTCGACTCGGTGCTGGTCAACGTGACGGCGCCGGAGGTGTCGGGCCGGGACCTGCTGCTGTACAACGTGGTGGAGCCGGGCCGGCTCGCACCGCCCTCCGGCGCCGTCAGGGCGGACCTGTTCCTGCCCGACGACCGTCGCCTCAGCGTCTGGTCGCACGTGGATCGCGACGGCAAGCAGGACTGGGAGACGGTCCTGCCCGGCAACGAACTGAGCCACGCCGGGCTCTGCAGCCTGAACGCGACGCTGCCGCTGGCCGGGGTCGCGGCCGCGTTGCGCCGCAACCGCGAGCGGCTGGCCGGCGAGATCGCGGGAAGCCCGCATCCGCGGTCGGGGCGCGACCGCACCGACACCTGACCGCCACCGAGGAGCGCGATGTGACATCCCGGACCGTGGACATCCTGGTGACGGGCGCTTCCGGCTTCGTCGGACGGCGCCTCGCGCGGCGGCTCGCCGAAGCGTTTCCGGACGCGACGATCCTCGGCGCCGACCGCCGGCCCCCGGACGACAGCGATGCGGTGGTCGCGCACGCCGAGCTGGACATCACCGATCGGCGGGCCGTGGCGGCACTGGTCGCCGAGCACAAGCCCGCGCTGGTGTTCCATCTCGCGGCGCAGGCGCACGTGCCCACGTCGTTCGCGGAGCCGGTGCCCACCTGGAACGTCAACCTGATGGGGACGCTCCACCTCGTGGAAGCGGTCCGCGACGCGGTCCCGGAGGCGCGGTTCGTTCACGTCGGCTCCGCCGAGGCCTACGGCAGCGAGTTCCTTCGCGGCGTCCCGCTCGCGGAGGACGCCGCCTTCGCGCCCCTGAATCCCTACGCCGCCAGCAAGGCGGCGGCGGACCTGCTGGTCCGCCAGCAGGCGGCCGCCGGGCTGCGGGCCGTGGTGCTGCGGCCCTTCAACCACGTCGGGCCCGGCCAGCGCCGGGACTTCGTGGTGTCGGCCTTCTGCTCGCAGATCGCCGGCATCGAACGCGGCCTGCAGGAACCCGTCATCATGGTCGGCAACCTCGACGCCCGCCGGGATTTCCTGGACGTCCGCGACGTCCTGGACGCCTACGTCGCCGTCGTCGCGCGGGGCGGCGATCTGCGGCCCGGGTCGGCGTACAACCTCTGCTCCGGTCGGACGGTGGCGATCCGCGACGTGCTGGAGGACCTCCTGGCGCTCAGCCGCGTCGCGATCGACGTCCGGGTGGATGCCGCGCGGTTGCGTCCGGTGGAGATCCCGGTCATGGCGGGGGATGCGGGCGCCGCCCGCGCGGCGCTGTCGTGGGAGCCGCGGATCCCGTGGCGGCAGACGCTGGCCGACACGCTGGCGTACTGGCGCGACACGCTCGCCTGAACGGTCCCCGGCGCGGTCAGGCGCCCGCGAGCCGCCGCAGGCGGGCGAGGTCGGCATCGACCATCAGGCGCACGAGCTCCTCGAACGTGACCCGGGGTTCCCAGCCCAGCTCCCGCGTCGCCTTGGCGGGGTCGCCGAGCAGCTGGTTCACGTCGGCGTGCCTCAGGTACAGCGGGTCGACCACGACGTGCCGCTGCCAGTCGAGCCCGGCGCGGTCGAAGGCGATCTCGCAGAACTCCCGCACCGTGTGCGCCCGGCCGCTGGAGATGACGTAGTCGCAGGGCTCGTCCCGCTGGAGCATGAGCCACATGGCGTGCACGTAGTCCGGGGCGTAGCCCCAGTCGCGCTTGGCGTCCAGGTTGCCCAGGCGCAGCTCCTGCTGCAGGCCCAGCTTGATGCGCGCCACGCCGTCGGAGATCTTGCGCGTCACGAACTCCAGGCCCCGGCGCGGCGATTCGTGGTTGAACAGGATGCCGGACACGGCGGGGATCCCGTAGCTCTCGCGGTAGTTCACGGTGATGTGGTGGCCGTAGCACTTGGCCACGCCGTACGGGCTGCGCGGGTAGTGCGGGGTCTGCTCGTTCTGCGGCGTCGTGACGACCTTGCCGAACATCTCGCTGGACGAAGCCTGGTACATCCGGATGGACCGGTCGACGATGCGGATCGCCTCGAGCACGCGGGTGACGCCCAGCGCGGTGACCTCCCCGGTGAGGATCGGCTGCTTCCACGACGTGGGCACGAAGGACTGGGCCGCCAGGTTGTAGACCTCGTGCGGGCGGATGTCGGCGACGGCGTCGATCACCGACGACTGGTCCATCAGGTCGGCCTGCACCAGGGAGATCCGGTCCCTGACGTGGTCGATGCGCTCGGTGTTCTCGGAGCTCGTGCGCCGCACGATCCCGTGGACCTCGTACCCCTTGTCCAGGAGCAGTTCCGCCAGGTAGGAGCCGTCCTGACCGGTGATTCCCGTGATCAGGGCCCGCTTGGCTGCTGGATTCGCCATCGAGGTCGACCTTTCGTCATCGGCGTGGGGGAGGCCTGTCGCCACCTCAGGATCGCCAATTATAGTCGATGCTGTGCTTTCCGGGCAACACGCGTGCAGCGGGGGCGCCCGCAGTCCGGGTGGCGCTCACTTGCAGCGCCGGAAGGAATGTTCTTGCGGGTGGGCTCCGGTTGGCTGATATTCTATACCAATAGGTATTGAATAGGCCCAACCAGGAGGCTCCCGTGACTCCCGCCCAGATCACCCCCGAGATGACCCTGTTCGAGGTCACCGAGCGCTACCCCGAGACGATCCCCGTCCTGGTGGACCAGGGTTTCAGCCACGTCGCCGATCCCGCCCGTCGCGCCTCTCACGGCAAGATGGTGACGCTGTCGCAGGCCGCCCAGATGCGGGGCAAAGACCTCGACGCGCTGCTGGCCAGCCTCGGCAGCGCGGTCGCGGCCGTGCGCAGCAGCGCCGACCTGACCCTGCAGACGGCCGACGACGGGCGCGTCTTCCCCTCGTCGGGCGACATCCGCGTGGCGGGTCTGGTGCCCTGCCCGGTGCGCCTGCCGCTGCTGGAGGCCTTCGACGCCGCCCGCCTGGAGGTTGAGCGCAAGCACGGCGTGACCGTCGGGCACCGCTTGGCCGCGGCGAGCATCGGCATGGACGCCGTGCAGAAGGAGATGGCCGAACTGCGCGACGAGGCCGACCTGCCGCACGTCTTCGTCTCGGCCGGCTTCGAGGCCTTCTTCGACCGCCGCAACCTGGCCCGCTTCAAGGACCGCGGCGTCTTCGTCGACCGCTCGCCGCGCGGGGTCAACGCCGACTTCGCCGGCCTGGACCTGAAGGACCCCGACGGCCACTACGCGATGATCGCCGTGGTGGCGGCGGTGTTCCTGGTCGACAAGGCGCAGCTGGCCGAGGGCGAGGAGATCCCCCGCTCCTGGGCGGACGTGCTGTCGCCGCGCCTGGAGCGGCGCGTGGCGCTGCCGGTGGGGGACTTCGACCTCTTCAACGGCATCCTGTTGACGACGTGGAAGCGTCACGGCGACGAGGGCGTGCGCGCCCTGGCGCGCAGCCTGCTGCGCTCGCAGCACCCGAGCCAGGCCGCCGGCCGCTTCAAGGCGGGCCGCGGCGAGGCGCCGCTGGTGTCGGTCATCCCGTACTTCTTCTCGCGCATGGCCCGCCTCAACCCCGGCGTCGAGGTGGTGTGGCCCGAGGACGGCGCGGTCATCAGCCCGATCTTCCTGCTGGAGCGCCGCGACGCGCCGCCGGCGGCGCAGGAGCTGGCCGATTTCTTCTTCTCGCGGGCGACCGGCGAGATCCTCAGCCACCGCGGGCTGTTCCCGTCGCTGCTGCCCGAGGTCGTCAACGAGCTGCCG
>JAURXS010000449.1 GCA_030654305.1 bacterium
CGCGCCGGCAGGGCCGCCACACGCAAGGCCGCCTCCAGCTCGGCGACCCGGGCGTTCGCCTGGTCCAGCGCGGCCTTGGCGGCGTCCTGGCTGGCCTGCGACACAAAACCCTGGGCCACCAGATCCCGCTGACGCGCCCACGCGGTCTGCGCCAGCGCGCCCTGGGCCCGGGCCTGCGCCAGCTGGGCACGGGTCACCGCCACCTCGTCGCTGCGCCGGCCTTTGGTGGTGTTGGCGGCCTGGGCCTGCGCGCCGGCCAGGCGTGCCTGGGCTTCGGCCTGCGCCGCCTGTTCGGCCTGCGCGTCCAGCGCGAACAGCGCATCGCCCTGGCGGACCCGGTCGCCTGCCCGCACGGTCAGCGTGTCGAGCCGCCCACCCACCGGCGACGAAACATGCACATAGTCGCCCTCGACATAACCCGACCAGCCCGCTGACGGCGCCTCACCGCAGGCCACCAGTCCGGCAACCAGGGCCAGCACCGCGGCCCGGTCTGGTACGCGGTGGATGATGCGGTTGAACACACTGTCGGTCATGGGCTGGTCGTCCGTTGGGGTCCCGGCGGGGGGGGTAGGCGCTCCGCTGGCTTTGTTCATTCTGCCTTGAACTTTTCAGGTCGGGTCGCATCACTCCTTGCCATGAAGCGCCTCCTGATCGTCCTGTTTGCCACAGCCGCCGTGCTGACCGGCTGTGCCACCCTCGACCAGCGGCAACGCGCCTGGATCTTCCAGCCCTCGGACCGCAGCTGGTGGCGCGGGGAAGAGGCCGCGGCCGGCATGGACGATGTCTGGATCAACTTCCAGTCGCAGGAAACGGGGCAGCCGGTGAAGCTGCATGGCCTGTGGCTGGCCCACGAGAACTTCACCACGCGAGCGGACGCCCCCGTGCTGCTCTACCTGCACGGTGCGCGCTTCAACGTCACCGGCTCGGCCTTCCGCGCGCGCCGCATGCAGGAACTGGGCTTTTCGGTGCTGGCGATCGACTACCGCGGCTTCGGCAAGAGCTCGTCCGGGCTGCCCTCGGAAACCATGGCCTACGAAGACGCCCGGGCCGCCTGGAACTGGCTGGGGCAACAGTACCCCGGTCGACCGCGCTACATCTTCGGCCACTCGCTGGGGGGCGCCA
>JAURXS010000450.1 GCA_030654305.1 bacterium
CTGGAACGACGTCCTGGACAGGTATCCCGACACGCCGCTGGCGCTGAACAACCGCGGCCTCGCCTGGGCGGAGCGCGGCGACCGCGCGGCCGCGCTCGCGGACCTCGATCGCGCCCTGCAGCTGGACCCGCAGTACGCCGACGCCCTCGGCAACCGGGGCGTCGTGAAGGGCGAGCGCGGGGACTACGACGGGGCGATCGCGGACTTCGACGAAGCCCTGCGACTGGCGCCCGCGTTCGCCGCGGCGCGCGCCGGCCTCGCGGACGCCCTGTTCCGGCGGGGCGTGGCGCGGTTCCAGGCCGCGGATTATGCTGGGGCCGTCGCGGATTTCGAGCGGGTCGCGGCCGGGCGCCCGGATTACCCGGGGGTCCGGCAGAATCTGAACGCGGCGCGGTCGCGGCTGCAAGGACTGAACGGCGGAGGGGACTGATGGACGAGAAGAAGATCCACACCGAGGAATTCGAGATCAACGGCGACCGGCTCGTGGCCGAGGTCAAGAAGCTGGTGCACGCCGGCAACATCCGGCGCATCACGATCAAGAACGAGGAAGGCAAGTCCCTGATCGAGATCCCGCTGACCGTCGGCGTGGTCGTCGGGCTGCTGGCGCCGGTGCTCGCGGCCGTCGGGGCCGTCGCGGCGTTGACGACCAAGTGCGTCATCGTCGTGGAGCGCGTCGAGACCGACGCCTGATCCCGGGGAACGATCCCAGGAAGGACAAGGTGATCTGGATGACCCACACCAGGATCGTCATGCTGAACGACAAGCGGATCGCGCTGGTCGCCCACGACAACAAGAAGCGCGACCTGCTGGAGTGGGCCCTGTACAACCGCGACCTGCTGGCGCACCACGACGTCTACGCCACCGGGACGACCGGCAAGGCCCTCGAGGAGGCGCTGGGGTTCGCCATCAAGAAGCTGCAGAGCGGCCCGCTCGGCGGCGACCAGCAGATCGGCGCCAAGATCGCCAGCAACGAGATCGACTTCCTGATCTTCTTCTGGGATCCTCTGGA
>JAURXS010000451.1 GCA_030654305.1 bacterium
AGGCCGGGCATCAGGGTCTCGGGCACGTAGCGGCCGCCGTAGGGGCCGAAGCGCCCGGCGACGACCGGATCAGGAGCAGCCACGGGCGACCTCCTCGATGAAAGACCGGACGGCGGCCGGGTCCTTGCGACCCGGCGCGGCCTCGACGCCCGAGGCCACATCCAGCGCGTGCGGGCCGACGACGCGCGCGGCCTCGGCGGCGTCGGCCGGCGACAGCCCGCCGCCCAGCAGGACCCGCCGACCCGCCCGCACGGCGGCGGCGGCCTCCTCCCACAACCCGGCTCGGCGCGGCGGCCCGCTCTGGCCGTCCTGGCCGCCTTTCGGCAGGTCGAACAACACGAAATCCGCGGCGGCGGCGGCGGCGGCGACGGCGGGATCCGCCAGTTCGCCGGGACGCACGGCCTTGATGACCGGCAGGCCGCAGCGCTCGCGCACCGCCAGCACCGTCGCGGCGTCCTCGCCGCCGTGCAGCTGCACGAGGTCGAAGCCGGCGTGGTCGGCGGCGAGCACGATGGTCGCCAGCGGCGCGTCCGCGAAGACGCCCACCAGCAGCGCCTCGGGCGCGGCGTCGCGCAGCAGCTTCACGTCGTCGGGCGCGACGCGGCGCGGGCTCGGCGCCAGGATGACGCCGAGGTAGCGGGCGCCCGCGGCGTGGCAGAGCCGCACGTCGTCCGGGGTGGTCAGGCCGCAGATCTTGACGTGGACGCGGTTCACGGCGCCTCCCCCCTGAGGCTGCGCAGCGTCGCCGACGGGTCGTGCGACTGCAGCAGGGCGCCGCCCACCAGGAAGGCGCTCGCGCCGCAGGCGGCCAGGTCCAGGACGTCGGCGCGCGCGCGGATCCCGCTCTCGGCCACCGCCAGCGCGAACGCCGCCGCCTCCGGCAGCAGCCGCCGCGGCGCGTCGGCATCCACGGCCAGGGTTTCGAGATCGCGGCTGTTGACGCCCACCAGGACGGCGCCGGCCGCGCGCGCCGCTGCGATGTCCCGTTCGTCGTGGCACTCGACCAGGGCTTCGGCGCCCAGCTCGCGCACGCGCCCCAGCAGGTCGGCCAATTCATCGCCGCCCAGGACGCGCGCGATCAGCAGCACGGCGTCGGCGCCGGCGGCGCGCGCCGCCAGCACCTGCAGCGGATCGACGATGAAATCCTTGACCAGCAGCGGCAGGCCGGCGGCGCGACGCGCGGCGGCGGCGTCCGCCAGGTCCGAACCGAAGTGCCGCGGGCAGGCGACCACCGACAGCGCGGCCGCGCCGGCGCCGGCGTAGATGCGGGCCAGCGCTGCAGGATCGCCGCCGTGCCGGAAGGCAGCCACGCTGGGGGAGCGCCGCTTGAACTCGGCGATCACGGCGTTGCCGCCGCGCAGGGCGCCGGCGAAGTCGCGGGCCGGCGCGCGCGCCGCCGCCGCCCGCAGCCGGCCCAGGTCCACCGTGCCCCGCAACGCGTCGTTCTCGGCGCGCCGCTCGGCGACGACCCGGCTCAGGAAACCGCTCACGACGCCTCCCTCGCCAGTTTGCGCGAGGCCTCGGCCAACCGCTCGAGCACGGCCAGCGCGTCGCCCGACGCGACGGCGCGACGGGCCAGGGCCACGCCCTGCGCCGGGTCCGCGGCCAGGTCGGCCAGGACCGCGCAGAAGCCCGCGTTCAGCAGCACGGCGTCGAGCCGCGGTCCGGCTTCGCCCGCCAGGACCCCGCGCACCAGTTCCGCGTTGAGCTGCGCGTCGCCCCCGGACAGGTCCTCGGCCCGGCAGCGCGGGAGCCCCGCCTTCTCCGGCACGAACACGGACCGGCGGATCGCGCCGCCGCGCAGCTCGGCGATCGCGGTGGGACCGGTCAGCGAGACCTCGTCGGAGCCGTCGTCGCCGTGCACCACGAAGGCGCGCTCGGTCCCCAGCCGGCGCAGCACGCGGGCCAACTTCGGCACCAGGCCCGGGGCGTAGACGCCCAATAGCTGGCGGCGGACGCCGGCCGGATTCGCCAGCGGCCCCAGCAGGTTGAAGACGGTGCGCACGCCCAGCTCGCGACGCACGACTGCGGCCTGCCGCAGGGCGGGGTGGTGCAGGGGCGCGAACAGGAAGCCGATGCCGACGCTCCCGACCAGCAGCGCGGCGCGCTCCGGCGGCAGGTCCACCGCCACGCCCAGCGCCTCCAGAACGTCGGCGCTGCCGCAGCGGGACGAGACGGCCCGGTTGCCGTGCTTGGCGACCGGGATCCCCATCGCCGCGGCCACCAGCGCGGTGGCGGTCGAGATGTTGAAGGTGCCGGCGCCGTCGCCCCCGGTGCCGCAGGTGTCGATCGCCCCGGCCGGCGCCGGGCCGACGCGCACCGCGCGCCGGCGCAGTGCCCGGGCGAAGCCGGTGATCTCGTCCTCGGTCTCGCCCTTGGCGCGCAGGGCCGCCAGCAGGGCCGCCAGGCGCGCCTCGCCCAGGCCGCCCTCCATGACCGCGTCCAGGAGCGCTTCGGCCTGGTCGGCGTCCAGGTCGCGGCCGTCGAGCAGCCGATCCAGCAGTCGGGGATCCATGGCTCCTCCTCTCAGCGCGCGGCGGCGGCCAGGCGCAGGAAGTTCGCGAACAGGGCCGGGCCCTCGCGCGTCAGGATCGATTCGGGATGGAACTGCACGCCCTCGATCGGGTGCTCGCGGTGGCGCACGCCCATGATCTCCCCCTCGGACGTGAAGGCGCTGACCTCCAGCGCGGCGGGCAGCGACTCCTCGCGCGCGATCAGCGAGTGGTAGCGCGTCGCCTCGAAGGGGTTCGACACCCCCTCGAACAGGGTGCGGCCGTCGTTGTAGATGCGCGAGGTCTTGCCGTGCATGACCCGCTCCGCCCGCACGACCTCGCCGCCGAAGGCCTCGACGATGCACTGGTGCCCGAGGCAGACGCCCAGGATCGGGACCCGCCCGGCGAGCTCGCGGATCGCGGCGAGCGAGACGCCCGCGTCGGCGGGACGGCCGGGACCGGGCGAGATGATCAGCGAGGCCGGGCGCCGCGCCGCGATCTCCGCCACGCTCAGCGCGTCGTTGCGCACCACCTCCACCTCGGCGCCGAGGGACGCGAGCGCCTGGACCACGTTGAAGGTGAACGAGTCGTAGTTGTCGATCATCAAGTGCATCGGAATCCCTCCTGGGCGATCTCCACCGCGCGGATCAGCGCGCCGATCTTGTCGAGCGTCTCCTGGTATTCGCGCCCGGGGTCGGAGTCGGCCACGATGCCGGCGCCCGCCTGCGCGTAGAACCGCCCGTCCCTGACGTGCAGCGTGCGGATGGCGATGCTCATGTCCATGTCGCCGCGCGGGCCGAAGTAGCCCACGGCCCCGGCGTAGGCCCCCCGGCGCAGCCCCTCCAGCTCGGAGATCACTTCCATGGCGCGGATCTTCGGGGCGCCCGACACCGTGCCGGCCGGGAACGCCGCCCGCAGCAGGTCGAACTGGTCGTGGTCGGGCCGCAGCGTCCCGGTGATCCGCGAGACGATGTGCATGACGTGCGAGTAGCGCTCGATCGTCATGAAGGCCTCGGTGCGCACGCTGTCGACGGCGCAGACCCGGCCCAGGTCGTTGCGGCCCAGGTCCACGAGCATCACGTGCTCGGCGCGCTCCTTCGGGTCGGCCAGCAGGTCCCGCTCCAGGGCGAGGTCCGCGGCCACGTCCTCGTCCCGCGGGCGGGTGCCGGCGATCGGGCACAGCGTGACGCGCCCGCGCTCGAGCTTCACCAGCACCTCGGGCGAGGAACCGATCACTTGCGTGTCGCCGTGGTCGAGGTAGAAGAGGTAGGGCGAGGGGTTCAGGATGCGCAGCGCCCGGTAGATCTGGAAGGGGTGGGCCGTGGTCTCCCCGCGCAGGGCCTGCGACAGCACCACCTGGAAGCAGTCGCCGGCCAGGATGTGCTCCTTGGCGCGCAGGACCGACGCCTCGAACTGCTCGCGGGTGACCGAGAACTCGGGGGCCGCGGGCGCCGCGGGCGCCGCCGCCGGCGCCGGC
>JAURXS010000452.1 GCA_030654305.1 bacterium
ACCGGCGCCAGGAACCCGGCAGGTCCGTGGCCTGCAGCGTCATGGGCGCCTCGACGAGGTGCAGCAACGCGTGCAGGCAGGGCGCGCAGCGACCGCCGTCGGTCGCGCCCGACGGCAGCCATCCGCCCAGATCCCCGGCCCAGATCTCCGTCGGCGGGTCCAGGGCGAGGCGCCGGACCAGCTCGGGGTCGGCGAGGTCGGACGGCCGGGCCCAGGTGACGGCGTGCCAACCGCCGCCCGGCGGCGACGCGCCTGCGGCGAGCAGCGAGGGCCGCGGCGACAGCACGGCGTCGCGCAGGACCACCGCTTCGGCCGGCGGCGAATCGCTCACCACCAGCAGCCAGGCGCCGTGGTCGCCGTCTTCGCGGGCCGCGGTCACCGCGGTCGCGCTGTGGAGCCAGGCGGCCGCCGGATCGCCCAGCACGAGACGGCGACGGGCCGTCGGCCAGGCTTCCGGCAAATCGGTGCGTTCGCAGTCCAGGAATCCCGGCGGCAGGCCCCGCCCTTCGGCGTCGGTCCAACCCTGGACCTGCAGCCAGCCCACGACCGACTTGCGCAGCGGGTCGGCCGCGCGACCGCGTCGCGTCGGCGGCCGCGGCGGCTCGCCGTCCAGGTCGAAGACGCCGGCGCCCCAAGCTCCCGCCAGGGCGGTCGCGCCGGCGGCGTCCAGCAACGGACCGCCGTCCGCGCCGAGCGGGAACGTGCGCCACCAGCGCGTGTCCCCGACCATGACGGCGCCCGCGCCCCTGCCCCGCAGCGCGTGCAGTTCCAGCGCCATCAGGGCGCGCCGCCGCGCGGCGACCGCGGCGGCGCCGGCGTCCCGGCGCCCCCAGGAAACGTCATCCGCGGCGGCGTCCGCGCCGTCGCCGGCGGCGGGGTCCAGGCTCGCCAGTTGGGGAACGTAGACGACGCCCCCCGCGCATCGCCGCGCGGTGTCCGCGTCGTCCCAGAAACCTTCCTGCGACTCGACGCCGAGATCCTTGACGGGCAGGTTGGCGATCCCGCCGCGCGCCAGGGCGTGGAGGCAGGCGCCCAACGGGCCCGCCGTCGGCAGGAGCAGGCGGGCGCCGGCCGTGCCGGACAGCTGCACGAGACGGCGGGCGTGGGCCGCCGCGGCGGCGCCCAGGCGCACCCGCGCGTCCGGAGGCGGGCCGCCGACGGCCAGTGACAGCGGTGTCGCCGCGTCACCGCCGCGCACGAAGACCCGGCAGGCGCCGTGGAGCGAGAGCCAGCCCCCGAGGATGGCGGCGAGGTCGCCGTCGAGGATCGGGGCGGGCGCCAGCAACGACAGCTGGCCGGCGCCCTCGCCGGCCAGGGCGCGATGACGGGCGACGGGTTCGTCGGCGCCGCGCCGGTGCCAGCTCCAGTTGATCACGGCGGCGTCGGCGAAGACCCAGGCGACGGCTCGCGCGCCCAGGCCCCAGAGCCGGGCGCGCGCCGCACCGTCGCTCGGCAGATCGCCGGCCAGCCCCACGACCGCGGCGTCGCCGTCCACCCGCCGGGCCAGTTCCCCGGACCAGCCGTCCGATCCCGGTGCGGCGTCGCGGCGCAGCCGCTGGTCCAGCCAGGTGTCGTAGCGGTCGATCCAGGGACAAGCGCCGCGCTCGCGCGGGCGCAACCGGCGGTGGTCGGCCAGGTCGCCGTTGTGGGTCGCGGCGAGCCGGCAGGCATGGATCAGGGGCAGCAGCCCCTGATCCGGCATCGAGGCCATCTCCGATAGCAGGGACAGGGCCGCCTCGCGATCGTGGAGCGCGCCGCCCGCCGGCACAAGGGTCCAGGCGCCCGGTTGCCGCGACAGCGGACCGGCGAATTCCGCCAACCGGTCGGCGCCGTCCAGGACGAGGCGCCAGGCGGCGCGGCGCTGGCCCCAGGCTTCCAGCGCCGAAGCCCGGTCGGCGGCGTGCACCAGCGCCGAGGCCGCCGCGGCCAGTTCGGGATCGCGCGGCTCGACGTGGCGTCGTCCGGCGTCGGCCGTCACGGCGGCGAAAGCGCGCGGCGACGGCCGGTCCTGCAGCGGGGTCAGGGGCCAGCCCTGGGGCCGCACGAGATCGGGTGGCAGGAACGACGCCACCAGCCGGGCCGCGCCGTCCCCGCGGCGGGCCAGTTCGCGGATCATGCCGCGCTGCCCGGGCTCCGCGGCCGCCAGTCGCGCCGTGGCGCCCAGCCAGACCCGGCCCGCGCGCAGAGCGCCCGCGACCGCGGCGGAGAGCGGCTCCCGGGTCTCCACGGCGAAGAGCGGGTGCGGCGCCGGCGCCTCGCAGTGCAGGGCGGCCAGGGCGTCGAGCACGCCGTCGTCCACGCCCCGGGCCGGCAGCTCCGGTTCCAGCAACGCTTCCACGAGGCCCCGCAACTCCCAACCGGGTATTTCGTTGCCGATGTCGCCGAGCACCAGGATCCGCTCGCGCACCTCGCCCAGGTACGCGACCACCGCCGCGGCGGTTGGACCGTCGGCCCAGCTCAGGACGTCGACGGGACGGCTCCGGCGCCACACCACCAGGTGACCGGCTCCATGCAAGTCGCGGGCGGCCGAGGCCCAAACCCCGTCGCGGGTCCCGATCTGCCGCTCCTGCAGCACGACCAGGGCCGCGCGACGGCGGCGCTCGACCGCCGCGTCGGCGGCGACGGCTTCGAGCAGGGCCAAGGCCTCGTCGTAGCGCGGGACCGGCAACGCGAAGCGGTCGAGGTTGGCGAACAGGGCGGCGGCGGCGAGACGGGCCAGGTCGCGGCGCTCGGCGGGCGTGCCCTCCTCCCGCGCACAGGCGGCGTAGTGGGCGGCGGCCCGCGACGCGTCGTCCAGCGGCCCTTCGGCCAGCTGCGCGGCGAGCCAGAGCCGCTCGGCCTCCTGGACGTGACCGACCATGTGTTCGGGAGCCAGCAGGGCGTCGGCGTCGCGGGCGAGAGCGCGGACGGCGTCGTCCGTCTGCACCCGGCGCGCGAATTCCAGGACGCGCGCGGCCAGCCGCAGGCGGACGTCGGCGGCCAGGGGCAGCGACACCGCCAGCAGGCCGTCCGGCGGCGGGCAGCCCGCGTCGCAGGCGGCGGCCAGCGCGGCTTCGAGGAAGGGCGAGGGATCGATCCGGCGCAGGTCGGCCAGCTCGCTGACGGCGGTGAGGTAGGCGGCGCCGGCCGCCAGGCCCAGGCGTTCGCGGGGCGGGAAGGCGCCGGGAGTCGCGACCGAGGCGCGCGCCCGGTCCAGCAGGCCGCGCGCCTGCTCGCGGAAATCCGCCGTGAATCCGGTGCGTTCCCGCTCCCAGCGGCCGGCCTCGCCTTTCTCGGCGGCGCCGGCGCCGCGCAGGCGGGTCAGGGCGCGCTTGGCCGCACCGCCCATCTTCTCGCTCAGGAAGACGCGCACGGGCGAGCGCTCGCGGCTGTCCCCCGCTTCGGCGAAGCTGGACTCCGCCCCGCGCAGGTCGCCCGCTTCGAGCCGGGCGCGGGCCTCGGCCAGCAGATCCCAATAATTCATGGCCGTCCCCTGTCCGACCCCGTTCAGACGACGATGTTCACGAGCTTGCCCGGCACGACGACGACCTTGCGCACCGGCCCCGCCCCGATCAGCTCGGGGACGCGGCCGTGCGCGAGCGCGTCGCGCTCGACCTGCCCGGCATCGGCGTCGCGGGGCGCCTCCATGCGCTCGCGGATCTTGCCGTTGATCTGGATGACGTAGGTGACCGTGTCGGCGACGAGGTACTCGTCCCGCCAGGCGGGCCACGGGTGATCGAAGACCGAGCCCTCGCGCCCCAGCCGCAGCCACAGCTCCGCGCCGAGGTGCGGCGCGAACGGCGCGAGCATCTGCACCAGCGACGTCAGCGCGTCGCGGAAGTCCGCGTCCCCGGGCCGGGGCCGCTCGCGGCCGCAGTACTGGTAGAGGGCGTTGGTCAGTTCCATCAGGCGGCTGAGCGCCGTGTTGAACTGGAAGCGCTCGAGATCCTGCGTGCAGCCGCGCACCGAGTTGTGCCGCACCAGGCGCAGCTGGGGCCAGCGCGCGGCGGCCTGCTCGTCGGTCATGGCGGCGGCGTCGACGGGCGCGTCGCCGGCGGGCGAGCGGTCGTCGAGCACCGCGTCCACGAGGCGCCAGACGCGGTTGAGGTAGCGCCAGATGCCGTCGATGCCCTCGTCGGTCCAGTCCCCGCCCTCGGCGAAGGCGAAGCCGAACATGAGGTAGGCGCGCAGCGTGTCGGTGCCGTAGCGCTCGAGGTAGTCGGCCGGCACCACGGTGTTGCCCTTGCTCTTGGACATCTTCTCGCCGTCGCGGGTGATCATGCCCTGGTGGCGCAGTCGCGCGAAGGGCTCCTCCACCGGCACCAGGCCGAGGTCGTGCAGCACCATCGTGATGAAGCGCGAGAAGATCAGGTGCCCGCAGGCGTGGTCGGCGCCGCCGACGTACATGTCCACCGGCAGCCACTTGCGCAGCGTCTCGTAGCGGAACGGGGCGTCGCGCAGGCCCGGCTCGGGGTAGCGCAGGAAGTACCAGCTGCTGCAGACGAAGGTGTCCATCGTGTCCGGGTCGCGCCGGGCGGGGCCGCCGCAGCTCGGGCAGTCCACGGCCATGAAGGCCTCGCTGCTGGCCAAGGGCGCCTTGCCGCGCGGCCGGAAGTCCACGTCGTCGGGCAGCAGCACCGGCAGGCGGTCGCGCGGCACCGGCACCTCGCCGCAGGACGGGCAGTGGATGATGGGGATCGGCGCCCCCCAGTAGCGCTGGCGGCTGATCAGCCAGTCGCGCAGGCGGTACTGGACGGTGGCGCGGCCGA
>JAURXS010000453.1 GCA_030654305.1 bacterium
CATCGGCGCCGATTCGGGCAGAGCCGACAGCGTGGCGGCCGCGCGCGTCTCCAGCGGCGCTTCGCCGCGCGCCGCCGCCAGGTAGCGGTCGGTGATCAGGTCGGCGATGCCCAGGCCGCCCCGGCCGCCGATCTTCTGTGCCATCTCCTCGTCCAGCAGCTGCCGGTAGGTCTCGATCTCGCCGCTGTTGTCGATCAGGTCGCTCATCGGCACCGTGCCGCGCATCGACTTCAGCAAGGTCTGCACGAACAGCCCCTCGAACTGCTTGGCCGCATCGCGCAGCCGGGCCTCCCGGCGCTCGGGCGTGTCGTTCGCGTTCGTGAGGGGGCGGGGCCCCGCGGTTGCCGTTTCGACCTTCATCATTCCCCTACATGACGAGCAGTTCGGCCTGCAACGCGCCTGCCTGCCGCAGCGCCTGCAGGATGGCGATGATGTCGCGGGGGCTGGCCCCGGCCTCGTTCAGCACGCCGACGACGTCCTGGACCGTTCCGGTCGCGGGCACGTGCAGCACCGCGGCCTCCTTCTCCTGGACGTCGGCCGTCACGTTGGGCGTGACGACGGTCTCGCCGCTCTCGTTGAAGGAGTTTGGCTGCGACACGTCGTAGGTGGTGCGGATGACGACCTTGAGGTTGCCGTGCGCGACCGCGGCCTCCCGCAGCTGCACCCCCTGCCCCACGATGATCGTGCCGGTGCGCTCGTTGATCACGACGCGGGCCGCCTGGTCGCTCTCGGCCGGCAGCTCGCCCATGCGCGCGATGAAATCCACGGGCCGCTCCAGGAAGCTCTCCGGGACCATCACCTCGACCCGCTGCGCGTCGAGGGCGCGCGCCGCGCCCGCGCCGAATACGCCGTTGATGGCGTCGGCCACGCGCTGGCAGGTCGTGAAGTCCGGGTTGTGGAGCAGCCAGGACATGGCGCCGGCCTCGATGAAGGCGCCCGGCAGCCGGCGCTCGAGCTTGGCGCCGCCAGCGATCAGGCCCACGGTCGCGTGGTTCTTGCGGACCGAGTTGTTCGCCCCGCCCGAGACGTTGAAGCCGCCGATCGAGACCGGTCCCTGGGCCACGGCGTAGACCAGGCCGTCGGCCCCCTTCAGCGGGCTCATGATCAGCATGCCGCCCTCGAGGCTCGAGCAGTCGCCCAGCGAGCTGACGGTGGCGTCGATGCGGCTGCCCGGCGCGACGCCGGGTTCCGCCTGGGCGGTGATCAGCACCGCCGCGACGTTCTTCAGCTTGACCATCGCCGGGTCGACCGTGACGTCCAGGCGCTCCAGCAGCGAGGTCAGCGAGTTCACGGTGAAGGCGGCGCTCTGGCCGTCGCCGGTGCCGGTCAGGCCCACGACCAGGCCGTAGCCCAGCAGCGGCTCGCGGTCGGTGCCCGCGACCGTCGCCAGGTCCTTGATGCGCGAGGCCGCCGCCGGCGCCGCCGACAGCAGGGCCGCCGCCAGCAGGGCGAGCCGGGTGGGGCTGGTGATGCGTCGCAGGTTCATCGACCCTCCTAGAAGAGCCAGTTGACGAGTTTGGTGATCACGCCCGGCTCGCTGCTCGCGTTGACCGGCCCGGTCCCGTTGTAGGCGATCCGGGCGTCGGCGATGTACGTCGAGTAGATCGTGTTGTCGGGCTGGATGTCGCGCGCGCGGCAGCTGCCGCTGATCTCGATGAGCTGGCGCTCGCCGTTGATGTCGACCATCCGCGTGCCCGCGAGCTGGTAGTCGCCGTTGTGCAGGACCTCCACGATGCGCACGGTGATCTCGGCCTGCAGGTTGCCGGTGCGCTGGGTCCGCCCATCGCCGGTGAACTTGTTCTCGGTGTTCAGGCCCCAGTCGGTCAGCACGTCCAGGAAGCCCAGGCCCGGGCCGCCGCTGACCTCCGACTTGTTGTTGGCGTCGGTCTTGGCCGTGGCGTTGGCCGACGACTCCTCGACGATCAGGATCGTGACGATGTCGCCCACGCGGCACGCCTTGGCGTTGCTGACCAGGGAGCGCCCCGACTCGAGGTCGATCAGCGGTCCGGAGGCGCGCGACGTCGCCGCCGCCATCGCCCCGAGGGCCAGCGCCATGAAAAGGATGCGGAACCTTGTGCTCACCATCATGCCCCTCACCTGTTCCAGGCCACCCGGCCCGGCCCCTCGACGCGGGCCCGGACCAGCCGGCCGTCCAGTTCGTTGCGGACGGAGATCTGCTCCCCGCCGGCGCCGTCCTCGCGGGCGACCGCCATGGTCGTCACCGAGACGCCGCCCCTGTCCAACACCAGTTCCACCCGCTGCCCGGCGGTGATCAGCGGCGTGCGCCGCACCGCGGCCTGCCGCAGGATCGCGCCCGCCGCCACCGGCGCGACGCAGGTCATCCCGGCCGCCGCCGCCCGGCCGACGAGCTCGCCGCCGCGCAGCCCCGCCAGGTCGCACCATTCCCAGGCCACCCGGTCGCCGTCCGGGATCTGGCCCGGCTGCAGGTCGACCCGCGCGCGCGCGATCTCGCCGTGGAGGTGGCAGATCACCGTCGCGGTGAAGCGCGCCGCGCCGCGGCCGGCGTCGAGCCGCACGCGCACGAGGTTGCGCCCGGCCAGCAGCGGCCGCGGCTCGATCAGGGCCAGGCTCCACTCCCCGTCCAGCGCCGGCGACGGCAGGTCGCCCGCGATCTCCAGCGTCGTCGGCGGGCCGCCGGGCGCCGCCGGGGGCAGCCAGGAAGCCAGCGCCCCGCGCAGCGCGGACTCGATCCGCGCGGGTTCCAGGCGCGTCGCCGCGAAGGTCACGATGCAATGCTCGGGCCCGCGGCAGACGACGCCGGTCGCCAGGCGTTCGGTCACCAGCCGGCGCAGCACGGCGCCGCGGTCCACCGTCAGCGTCCCGCCCGGCGCGACGTCCGCGGCCAGCACCAGGGCGGCCGCGTCGGCCGGCAGCTCGCCCGTCGCGACGTCGCCGAGCCGCACGACCGCGCCGTCGGTGCTCCAAACCTCCCGCAGCTCGAGCACCCAGGCGCGCGCCGTCGGCGGCGCCGCCAGGGCGACGAGCAGCAGCAGGATGGGCGCGCGGGCGCTTCGCTTCACGTCGCTACCTCTTGAGCTGGTTGACCGTCTGCATCATGTCGTCGGCCACGGTGATCGTCTTGCTGTTGAGCTCGTAGGCGCGCTGCGCCGTGATCATCTTGACCAGTTCCTCGACCGTCTCGACGTTGCTCATCTCCAGGAACCCCGAGGCGATCTCGCCCAGGCCGTCTTGGCCGGCCTGGCTCACCAGCGGCTGGCCGCTGTTGGGCGACGGCAGCAGGACGTTGCCGCCGCGGTTGGTCAGGCCCGCCGGGTTGGCGAACTTCGCCAGCTCGATCTGGGCCACGTCCTGGACCGTGGACGAGTCCCCGGCCAGCAGCACCGAGACCGTGCCGTCGCGCGCGATGCTGATGTCGGTGGCGTCCAGGGGGATCTGGATGGGCGGCTCGATCCGGTAGCCGGCCGCCGTGACCAGGTTGCGGTCCGCGTCGAGCTTGAAGGAACCGTCGCGGGTGTAGCCGACCGTGCCGTCGGGCAGGCTCACCTTGAAGAAGCCGTCGCCCTCGATCATCATGTCGAGCGGGTTCTCGGTCTGGGTGATCAGCCCCTGCGAGTAGACGCGGTTGGTGCCGACCAGCTTGACGCCGTGGCCGACCTCCACGCGCGTGGGGCTGGCGTCGCCGCTGCCGCGGCCGGTGGGCACGATCTGCTCGTAGAGCAGGTCCTGGAACTCGGCGTGGCTCTTCTTGTAGCCGGCCGTGTTCACGTTGGCCAGGTTGTTGGAGATCGTGTCGATATTCGTCTGCTGGGCCTTCATGCCCGACGCGGCGCTCGTCATCGCTCGCAGCATGGCTGCCTCCTCGGTTACGCGGTGCGGCTCAACTGGTTCACGGCCTTGTCCAGTGTGCGGTCGGACTCCTGCAGGACCTTGGCGTCCATCTCGAAGGCGCGCTGGGCGGCGATCATCGCCACCATGGTGTCGATGGGGTTGGCGTTGCTCTCTTCGAGCATGCCCTGCACCAGGCGCACCTTGTCGGCGGCCAGCGGTTTCGCCGTCACACCCGCGGGCGCCGCGAGCAGCGAACCGCCCACGTGGTGCAGGCGTCCGGGATCGTCGAAGGCGACCACCGACAGGCGGCCGACCTCCACCCCGCCCACGCGCACGCCGCCGTCGGCGCCCACGGAGAGCTCGCCTTCGGGGATCTCCAGCGGGCCGCCCTCGCCCTGCACGAGCGCGCCGTCCGGCGTGGAGAGTCGCCGCTGCGCGTCGAGCGCGAACGCGCCGTTGCGCGTGAAGTACTCCTGCCCGTCGCGGACGACGCGGAACAGGCCCTCGTCCTGGAAGGCGAGGTCGGTGGGGCGCCCCGTTTCGCGCAGGGTGCCCTGGGACATGTCCACCGGCGCGCGCACGTCCAGGACCAGGTCCCGGATCGAGCGACCGCGCCCCGCAGCCGCGGCCGGCGCGGCGCCTTCGGCTGCTGCGGCGGCGTCCGGCATCGCGGCGTCCGTCGTCGCGGCCCCGCCGTCCGACTCCTGGCGCATCTGCTCCACGATCTGCGTCAGCACCTGCTTGAAGCCGGTGGCGTTCACGTTGGCCAGGTTGTTCGCCAGCACGTTCGTGCGCGTCAACTGGATGTTCATGGCGGTCTCGGCCGACCGCAGTCCTTTCAGCACGGCTCCTCCTGCGGGCCCGGGGACACGTTGCCTCGGGGAACGACCGCAAGGGCCGTGCCACGGCCAAGCGCCGCCGGCGGCGGTAGGATGGCGGTTCCGCTGGGGAATGATGAGCGAGGGATGGTCGAGGGATGGTCAGGGGCGGTCAGAAGCCGTCCGGCGTAGAACGGCGCGATCCCCGTCGGGGACCGCGCCGGGCGGGTCGGTCAGCGGAACGGTCAGCCGACGGCCAGCAGCATGTTGATGTGCTGCTGGAGGTGGTGCAGGCCGGGTTCGTCGATCTGAGTGAAGAAGACCGCGACCTCGTAGGGAGCGGCGTCCGAGCCCACGGATTCCGGCAGCACGCGCACGACGATGCCCTCGCAGTGGGCGATGCCGGTCGCCTCGGGGCGCTGCGGATCCACGGGCAGGTCCAGGACCATGTTGAGCTTGGTCATGGGCTCGATGTAGTGGTCGGAGCGGAAGTAGACTCCCGAAGAGCTGATGTTCAGCGTCTCCATGCGCGCCGGCACGTGGCTGCCGTCGCCGCGCGGGATGCTGACCTCGAGGTTGAGCTTCGCGTCAACCCGCTGGCCCTTGCGACGGTTCTGCTGCGCGTCTGACATGAGGGCTCTCCTTCGTTCCGGCTCCCCTGGGGAGGCCGTCCCCGGCCTGCGCCCGTCAAGGCGCTCCGTGCCGGTCCCGTTGCCAGTTCCGGACTATTGCCAGTTCCGTACCAGAGCGAGGCCAAGCGAAACCGGCACTCCGAAAAGTGCCGGCCGCTGGCTACTTCTTCTTGTGCCGGTTCTTGCGCAGGCGCTTCTTGCGCTTGTGCGTCGCAATCTTCTTGCGCTTGCGCTTCCGTCCGTTCGGCATGCTACCGCCTTTCCGCTACGAATGACAGCCGACGCTGCCCATGACAACAGGGTCGGACCGCCGCCGTGGCGGACCTGACCGATCCGATGTCCCGCACCCGAGGGGCTGGGAATATAGCAGGGATCCCGCTGACAATCAAATGCCCGCGCCAAGATTATTCGTCCCCGGTCCCGCCGTTCAGACGTGATTTCAACTCGTTGGACGCTTTGAAATAGGGAACCTGCTTCGGCGGCACGGCCACCGCATCGCCGGTGCGGGGGTTGCGCGCCTGCCGGGGCCGCCGGCTCTTGACCTTGAAACTGCCGAACCCCCGCAATTCCACCTTGTCGCCGCGCGTCAGGGCGCCGCCGATGTTCTCGAGGATCAGGTTGACCACGATCCCCGTGTCCTTCTTGCTGACTCCGGTCCTCTGGGCGATCAGTTCCACCAGTTCGGCCTTGGTCATCGTCACTCCCCTCGCACTCGCGGCACCCCTGCGCCAACAACTTGGGAATCAAGCCGTTAAGCAATACCACGCGTACCGCGAACCTGCCAAGGGAATTTTCGCTCGTGCCCTTGAGATTGTGCCCTGGCTGGCTGCTGTTAGACATGCCTCCACACATCCTGCGGAGACCGGGGTGTCCTGGAGGCCTTGGAGCCAGGATGGCGGAAAGGCCGGAAGGCCAAGCGCTCCGGGCACACGAGG
>JAURXS010000454.1 GCA_030654305.1 bacterium
GTTGAACGGGTTGGGCGCGTTGCCGCGCAGCAGCGGCCGCGCCAGCGGGCCGACGCCGGTCGTCAGCGTGCTGGTGCCCAGCTTGGAGACACCGATGCGGTAGGAGTCGTACGGCATCGTCGTCGTGAACCTGGCGCAAGCCACCAGGCTGACGCCGTCGGTGCGGCTCAGGATGGCGACGGTGGCGTCGCCCTGGGCCCCGACCTGGATCGGGAAGCCCGCCGGGTCGAGCACCGCGCCGGCCTCGCTGACCCGGGCGCCGTAGACGTCCGTCCGCGCGTCGAAGAACGAGTCCTGGTGGCGCTGGTCGTCCCAGGCGACCACGAAGGTCGCGCCGTCCCAGCCCACGACCGGCCGCAGCTGGCGGCCCGGCGCCTCGGCGATCGTGAAGTTGCCGCCCGGGAACGTGCCGTCGGCGTTCATGATCCGGCCCGCGATGTAGTTGTTGGCGTTGGACAGGGAGTTGTTCCGCCACACAAACAGGTACTTCTGGCCCGAGAAGGCCACGTCCGGCGTGCCGGCCGAGCCCGAAGTCGTCGCGGGGTTGGCCGCCGACGTGAAGGTGCCGTTCGGGTTCACGAAGTTGTAGACCGCGTCCGAGTTGCTGCTGTCGTGCGTCCAGTGGCTGTGGTAGGTCACGATCCAGCGCGACCCGTCCTGGCGCACGCGCGGGCCCACGTTCACGTAGCCGCCGCCGATGACCGTGGCGGCGTTCTGGAAGCCGCCGGTCGGCCCGTCGACGATGCGCATCCAGGTGTCGATGTACTGCGGGTAGGTCGCGTAGCGCGCCGTGGCGATCAGGAAGTCCTCGCCCAGGGCCTCGACGTCGGGGTCGAACCCCGGCATGACGTTGAACGGTTCGGGGTCGACGAAGGAGCCGTCGGCCAGCAGCCGCCGCGCCCGCACTCCGAGCGTGCCGTCGTCCCAAGTCACCAGGTAGAGCGCGCCGTTCCAGGCGATCCCGGTCTGGCCGATGCTCGCGGCCGCGGCGACCTCGATCGGTTCGGCGGACAGCGGCTGCCCGTCCGCGTCCAGGAAGTGCAGCAGCACGCGGTCGTCGTGGGCCGCCTCGCTGACGAAGACCAGCGCCGTCTGGCCGCCGGGTCCCTGCGCGAAGTCGGGCGTGCGCTGGCTGCGCGTGCCGGTCGAGACGCTGCTCTCGGCGCCGGGCACGTTGCCCGCGCTGATGGGCAGCTTGAAGACGTTAGTGTCGTAGCCCAGCGCGACGCGCAGGTCGTACCAGAACAGGTGCACGCCGCCGCCGACCCGGCCGGTCATGAGCGGTCCGTAGGCCGTGTTGACGTTGCCGCCGATGACGATCGGCAGCAGCACGCCGCCGTTCGGGTCCAGCACGTTGCCGGCGGCGTCGATGCGCACGGTGCGCAGGATGTCCGAGATGCCCCACTCCAGCCACCACTGGGTGCCGTCGTGGGCCAGCGTGGAGTGGTCGTACTGCGTGAAGCCCGACACGAGCCCCGTGCCCGCGGGCGTCAGCAGCGTGCCGTCGAGCGTCATGCGCGAGCCGAGCAGGGTCCCGAAGTCCACGATCCACGAGACGTAGTACTCGCTGCCGCTGCCGGCGATGGTCATGCCCGGCACGGTGAACGAGGCGCCGAACGGCTGCGCGTCCAAACCCACGCGCCGCGCCTTGAGCGTGCCGCCGTCGGACCAGTCGGGCCCGATGACCAGGTACTCGCCGTCGGCGACGACCGCCTTGGTGGGCCCGTACACCCAGTCCATGATCACGATCGGCGTGGGGTCCAGCAGCTGGCCGGCGGTGTCGATGCGCTGGCCGGCCAGGTAGGTGCCGTAGCCGTCGTTGTGGTAGATGCAGCGCGTGACGAGCCACTGCCCGCCCTGCCCGGCCACGTTCAGGCCGATGTCGTTGGGCTCGAACTGCGTCGCCGGGAAGGTGATGGGCGTCGCGTCGAGCACCTGGCCTTGCGCCGAGACGCGCACCGCGCGCGTGCGGTACTCGAAGTAGCCGCCCACCGGATCCTGGGAGCGGAACACGACCAGCCAGGCCTCCCCGTTCCAGGCGATGAACGGGCGGTCCTGCAGGCCCATGCCGCCGGCGATCAGGATCGGCGAGGCGTCGAGCGGCGCGCCCTGCGCGTCGAGGCGGATCCCGAAGACGTCGCCGCCGCTCTGCTCCGTCCCGCCGCCGACCTCCTGCCCGCGGAAGTCCGACCAGACGACCAGGGTCATGTCGCCGCCCCGGGCGGCATCGTGGTCCTGCTGGCTGCCCGTGGCCGCCGACACCGCGGCGTCGCCGGGCAGCAGGCCCTGTTCGAGGATCGGCAGGGGCTGAGCCGCGGCGGCGGCCGCGATCAACAGGAACAGGCAAGTCGACAGGGTGGGGGATCTGCGCACGTCGGCCTCCCGGGCTGGCGTTCGGATGCTGGGCGGCGGCGGGGGCGCCCGCTGAAAGAATAGCAATATAGTCGGAGTTGAATGGCGCGCTGTCTGTGATCCAGGTCACCGTGAGAAATTCACTACAAAAGAATCTTCCGTATCAAAATGGTATGGCATCTGCACCTGCGAAGTCCGATAATCGACAAGTCCCTTGAAATGCAACGATGGCGACGGCACGCGGCCGGACCGCCCCCCTCCTGCGCAACGGCGAGGTCAACGTTCGCCATGGAATGCCGAGATCGCGACATCCGTGCAGCCTGCACCGGCCCGATCCCTGCGCTCGTCTTGATCCTCGCGCTGGCCGCCGGGATCGGACCGGTCCGGGCCGGCGATCCGCCGCTCGCGCCCCTCGCCCCCGCCTGGAACCTGTCGCTGCGCAGCACAGGGTACGCCTACCAGACCGCCGACCCGGCCGGCGCCGAGACGGACCACGTCGACTTCTACCAGGAGTTCGCGGGCGGCGCCTCGGGCCTGGCCGGGGGCCGGCTCTCGCTGCGCGCGTCCGGCCGCTACGCGACCGCGCCGGCCGACGCCTGGACGAGTCGCGACAGGTCGCGCCTCTCGACCGGGTACCTCGAGGCCCGGCTCGGGCCGCGTCTGCGCGCGCGCCTGGGCCGCCAGTTCCTGCAGGCCGGCGTGGCCGCCTTGACCCTCGACGGCGCCGAGCTGACCTACGGCCGCGGGAGCGCCGTCGCGTTCTCGGCCTGGGGCGGCGCGCGGGCGCCCTGGGGCAACGCCACGAGGCTGGGC
>JAURXS010000455.1 GCA_030654305.1 bacterium
GCGGCCTGACCTGCCTGGCCCTGGCCGGGCGCCCGCCCGCCAACTGGGTGACCGTCGCCGGCCAGGTCGGGAAACTGCTGGCCGCCCACGGCGTCGACGAGCCCGAGATCCTGGCCGACGGCGCCGTCCTGCGTCTGCTGCTGCGCCCCGAAGACGCCTCCCGCCTGCTGCAGCCGTTGCACGACGCGTACCTCGCCGGCGACGAAGCGTGAGCACGGCCTGACGCGGGCAGGGCGGGCCCGTCGGCCCGCCCTGCTGCGTTGTTCCCTTCACGTCTGCGCGTCGCCTCACGGCGACCCTGACGCTTCTCGTGACACTCCTAGAAGACGACCTGCAGGGTGATCCGCGACCAGAGCGCGTTGCCGCCGGTCGTGCCGGTCAGCAACCCGCCCGCCCGGAACGGCGCGGCATCGGTCATCACCATGTCGGCGTCGAAGTCGCCGAAGTGCAAACCGAGACCCAGGCTGGCATCCATCTCGTACCTGCTGAGGCCCGTGTACTCGTCATACCATACGGGACCGTACCGCACGACCTCGTTCGAGGACATGGTCTTCCATACGCCGGCGCGCACCGTGAGCCAGTACAGGACGCGCGTCTCCCCCCCCAGGCGGAGGCACAAGGCGTCCGTCTCCACGTCCTGGCGCAGCAACCAGTTGTCGACGACCCCGGCGGGATCGGACAGACGGCTCTCGACTCGGGACCAGGTCAGCGATGCCTGCAGCATCCGGTCCGGGTCCGGCAGCAGGCTCAGGCCCAACCCGGCGCTGAACGAGCGCGCATCGTCCAGGTAGTAGGCGCCGTCGTAGGAGTGCACGATACCGAACCAGTCGGAGTAGACCAGTTCGGGGCGCAGCTCCCGTTCCCAGGTCACGCACGGCACGAGCACCACGCGCTCGCCCAGACCGTGGAACAGGCGCCAGCGCAGCGCGAAGCTGTCCAGGTTCCGCCGTTCCGAGACCAGCTCGACCATACCCGCGATGGCCTGGTCCTGCGTGGACATCCCCTCGCACGACACATCGATCCAGGTCCGGGGCGCCAGGTCCAGGCGCAACCCGGTACCCAGGCTCCAAGTCGACGCCTCGGCCTCTTCGATCAAGAGCAGCCCGGTGCCGGATTCGTAGGACGTGTCGTGGCGAATCTCGTTGCCGAAACGGACCAGCAGGCCCGCCTGCCAGCCGGCGCGCTTCAGGCCCCACATCAGCCGGACGTCCTGACGGGGGTCGTCGTCGTAGATCCACAGGCCGGCCACGCCGAATCGGTGCGCAGCGTCCAGGGACAGGTGCGCACCCAGCGCCTGTCCGGCGGCGTTGTATCCTCCCGATTCGCCGAGCTCGAACAGCATCAGGTCGGGGTAGGTCGCCAGGGATCCGAACCAGCGCTGGACGTTGTCGACGTCCTCGAACAGGTCGCCGCCCCCGCCCATGCTCAACACGCGGGTCGAGGTGGCGGCGACGGGCAGCGCGGCCAGCAGCAGCAGCAGCAGCGCCGTCAGGGCGGCGGTGGCGCGTCGGGACATGGGGTCCTCCCTCGCGGATCAGTAGGGGGCGGTGTCGTAGAGTCTGAAATCGCCCAGGCCGTAGGCGTCGTAGAAGCGGTACAGGACGCCGTCGCGGCGATAGTACCAGACCTCCCACTGGCCGGGGTAGGACAGATCCATGACCTGGGCCTCGACGCTGTCGGGGGGGCCACGCTGGATGTGGACGCGGCCGCGGTCGCTCAGCGCCCCGCGGCCGAACTGGCCGAAGCGCCGGTCGGCCTCGACGATGCGCATCAGATGGGTGGCCTCATCGGGGAACTCGTCGGGGAACTCGCCGGCGGGCCGCGCGGCCCAGACCGCGCGCCAGGCCGCCGGCCGCTCGTCGACCGGCAGCGACGCGAGCGCGCGCCGGGCCTCGCCGTCCAGGAAACCGTCCAGCCAGTCGACGTGCAGGCGCCAGGCGGCGTCGTCGCGCCAGTCCACGCGCAGGTTGACGAGATCGCGCCCCGGGGCCAGGTCGAGGCGGTGGCCGGCGCCGGTCTCCAGCGAGACGTCCAGCCGCAGCGGGCCGAACGGCAGGCTCGCCGCCGGCGTCTCGAGGCGGCGCCGCAGGGTGTCGGTGGCGGCCGCGGGCAGTTCCTCGCGGCCGATGACCCGCTCGTCGCCGCCCGCGTCGGTGACGCGGAAGATCAGCGACGTCGGCGTCGGGGAATCCTGCGCGCCGGCGCCGGGATGGCGGACGAGGGTGACCGCCGCCCGCAGCGTGTCCGCGGCGGCCGGGGCCGGCGCGCCCGCGGGCACGTTCCAGTCGAAGCCGGCGAAGTACCAGGGCACGCCGCTGCCGAGGCCCGGGTCGAAGCGCAGGTCCGTCCGCCAGACCCGCTCGGTGCCGCGCACGCGCGCGGTCAGGGCGAGTTCGACCCTCCCCTCCCCCTCCAACGCGACGGTGACGTCGCAGGCGAGCCGCTCGTCGGAACCGGTGGCCGCGAAGGCGCCGACCCGGGCCGTCGCCTCGGCGAAGCCCCCCCCGACGCGACGGCCGTCGCGCTCGGCCACGACCGCCACCTGCAGCACCGAGACGAAACCGTCGCCGTCGCGCGTGAAGACCAGGCCGCGGTGCGGCACGCGCACGTGGACCACGGCGGCGGGCCCGCCGCGGGCGTCGTAGGTGGTCGAGACGGAGACGTCCAGGGCGGTGCCGGGGACGGGGCGGCCGCCGGCCTTGGCCGGGGCGGCCGCGCCGGCGACCGCGAGCGCGATCAGCGCCAGCAGGGCGACCGGAGCCATCGGAGCTACCGGCATCGGGGCCGCGGTCTCAGACCGCGGCGCTTCGGCGTGGCGGGTTCGGGGCGTCGCTCTCAATCCTACCGTCCCGCAAGCGGATGATGCGCCGCGCGTGGGCGGCGATGTCTTCCTCGTGGGTCACCACCAGGATAGTATTGCCGCCCGCGTGCAGCCCGTCCAGGACGGACATGATCTCCTCGCTGGTCGTGGAGTCGAGGTTGCCGGTGGGCTCGTCGGCCAGGATCAGGGACGGGCGGCAGACCAGGGCGCGGGCGATGGCCACGCGCTGGCGCTGTCCGCCGCTCATCTCGTTGGGCTGGTGGGCCGCGCGGTCGGTCAGGCCCACCTGCGCCATCACCGCCGCGACGCGGTCGCGGCGCTCCGCGGCGCCGACGCCGCCGTAGATCAGCGGCAGCTCCACGTTCTGGGCCGCGGTCAGGCGCGGCAGCAGGTTGAAGGTCTGGAAGACGAAACCGATCTCCCGGTTGCGCACGGCCGCCAGGGCGTCGTCGTCCATCTCGGCCACGGCCGTGCCGTTCAGCACGTAGCTGCCCGAGCTGGGCGTGTCCAGGCAGCCGATGAGGTTCATGAGGGTCGACTTGCCGGAACCGCTGGCCCCCATGATCGCCACGTACTCGCCCTTGCGGATCTCGAGGTCCACGCCGTCGACGGCGCGGACCTCCTCGGTGCCCACCTGGTAGACGCGCATCAGGTCGGTGACGCGGATCAG
>JAURXS010000456.1 GCA_030654305.1 bacterium
GCCCCGCGCGCCGAATCGGACCTGCTCCGTGCGGCGACCCTGGCCGGGCTGCAGCGCGTCATGCAGGCCCTGGGCGCCTTCGCGTTCCTGTCGAACGTCAAGGGCAAACGAGCCTTCCGCGACCACATCCCATTGGCATGGAATCACTTACATGATCTGTTGCGCGACCTGGACCGCCTCCCGCCTCCCGCTCCCCGCATGGCAAAACTCCACCGCCTTGTTGCAATAATCACTATTGATCAATAATTCTGACGATGGTATAATTATTGACATGGAGACCGGCCAGGTGTGCCGGTCATGCCCCCTCGCCGTCGCGAACCGGGAGACCGACATGACTACCTTGCGCCTGCTGCTGCTGTTCTGCCTGATCGCCGCCGTGCCCGCGCTGGCCGATTCCCTGGTCATCCCCCTGACGGATCTCGACGGGACGTACGTCGCGAGGTTCGGGGAGAGCGCCCGGACCACCACCTTCACCCTCGCGCCCGAGGTCGGCTCGATCGACGACCTGTCGATCCACTGGACCGGCGAGGCCTTCAACGGGCAGCGCCGTGACGGCGACGGCGTCCTCGTGGACTGGGTCGCCGATCTGGTCGCCTTCGTGCCCGACCCCCAGGGCGGTTTCCTGTGGGCCATCACGATGCCGCTGACCGGCGCTTTCGACCTCAGCACGCCGTTCCTGACCGTCGGCGGCACCGCCGTGGCGAGCTGGGCGTTCCTGCTGGACGGCCCCGTCCAGGTCGGCCTGGCCCTGGTCGCCAGCCAGGACGACGACATGGAGATCGTGGCCTGGCCCGAGGCGCGGCTCGACACCGCCGCCATCGAGGCCGGCACCTACGTCGGCAACGAGGACGCCACCTGGGGCGGCGTGAAGGTCCTCTATCGTTGATCCGCTTCCGGCAGGTGAGGGAAGGCGGAGCGCCGGTCGCTGTGGGCCGGCGCTCTGCATTTCGATTTGCCGTCCCGCGGCACCGGCTTACTCTGGCACCACCTGAAGGGAGCACGTGATGAGCGACAGGATCCAGGTGGCGGTGGACTCCGAGATCGGCGGGCTGGAGGCGGTCCTGCTGCACCGGCCGGGCCCCGAGATCGAGAACATGACGCCGCAGAACGCCGAGCGGGCGCTCTACAGCGACATCCTCAACCTGCAGGAGGCCGCGGCGGAGTACGCCGTGCTGGAGGGGGTGCTGGCCCGCAGCGCGCGGGTCCTGCACGTGGACGAGCTGCTGGCGGACGTGCTCGCCGACGAGGCGGCGCGATCCGCGCTGCTGAGACGCATCTGCGCGCGCGAGGGCGTCGATCGGCTCGAGGGCGTCCTGGCGGCGCTGCCCGCCGCGGAGCTGGCGCGGCGCCTCGTGGAGGGCATCGCCCTGGAGCCGGCGTCGCTGACCGACCACCTCAGCGCCGAGCGCCACGCCCTGCGCCCCCTGCACAACCTGTTCTTCATGCGCGACGCGGCGGCCGTGGTCGGCGACCGCGTCCTGGTCGGCCGCATGGCCAGCGCGGTGCGCGAGCGCGAGGCGGTCATCCTCGAGGCGGTGCTGCGGTGCCACCCGGACCTGCGCGCGCGCACCGTCGAGCCGGAGCCGCCGGTCGGCGCCGCCCTGAAGCTCGAGGGCGGCGATGTGCTGGTCGCGCGCGAGGACCTGCTGATCTTCGGCCTCGGCCAGCGCACCTCGCCGCAGGCGGTCGACTTCGTCGTCGAGCGGCTGCGCGAGACCCGCGGGCGCTTCGACGTCGTGGTGCAGGAGCTGCCGGCGGCGCCGGAGTCGTTCATCCACCTCGACATGGTCTTCACCATCCTGGACCGCGACGCCTGCCTGATCTACGAGCCCGTGATCACGGGGCCGTCGCGCCTGCGCACGGTGCACCTGCGCGTCGAGGGGGGGCGCGTCGTCTCGATCCGCGAGGACGAGCACCTGCTGGACTGCCTGCGCCGGCTCGGGCTGGACCTCGAGCCGGTGGCCTGCGGCGGCCACACCGATCCCTGGCTCCAGGAGCGCGAGCAGTGGCACTCCGGCACCAACAGCTTCGCGCTGGCGCCGGGGCGCGTGATCGTCTACGCGCGCAACGTCCACACGGTCGAGGAGCTGGACCGCCACGGCTTCGCGGTCGTCGAGGCCCGCGACGTGGCCGAGGGGCGCGTCGATCCCG
>JAURXS010000457.1 GCA_030654305.1 bacterium
GGCGAAGGGCTGGACTGCGCCATCCGCTTTGGCGACGGCCACTGGCACGGCACCGAAGCCACGCCCCTGTTGCGCGCGCCTCTGGCGCCCGTGTGCGCGCCCGCGTTGGCCGCTCGCATCCGCAGCGTGCGTGACCTGGGCCGCGAAACGCTGCTGCGTTCGTACCGGCCGGAAGAGTGGCTGGAGTGGTTTCGTGCAGCGGGCGCGCCACCGCCGTTGCTCACCGGTCCATTGTTCGACTCTTCACTCGTGCTGGCCGACGCAGCCGCCCAGGGCGCGGGCGTGGCCTTGTTGCCGGTCAAGCTGTTCGGGCGCGACCTGCAGAGCAGCCGTCTGGTGAGGCTGTTCGATGTGGAGGTTGACGTGGGCGGCTACTGGCTCACACGGCTCAAGCGTCGGCGTTCGAGCGCGGCGATGCGCGCGTTCAGCGAATGGGTGGTGAAGCAGAGCCAGCCGGCGTAGCGGCCGCTCGTGCGGGCACCCAACATGCCCCGCGCCCCCCGATCGGCAACGCCAGGCGTTGCGCCCCGTTGGTGGGCGCTGGCGCTGCGTGGCACCATCTCGGCTGCACGCGCCCGATCACCGACGGCCGCCCGTTCAACCCACCCCCTTGCGAAGACCCCATGGAACTCCCCGCCCACCAGTTGAGCATGACCGTGCTCATGACCCCCGACACCGCCAATTTCTCCGGCAAGGTGCACGGCGGGTCCATCCTCAAGCTGCTCGACCAGGTGGCCTACGCCTGTGCCAGCCGCTACGCCGGCGCCTACGTGGTGACGCTCAGCGTGGACCAGGTGGTGTTCCGCCAGCCCATCCACGTGGGCGAGCTGGTCACCTTCCTCGCCTCGGTCAACCACACCGGCAGCTCGTCCATGGAAGTGGGCATCAAGGTGATCGCGGAGAACATCCGCACCCAGGAAAACCGCCACGTCAACAGCTGCTTCTTCACCATGGTGGCGGTCGACGACGCCGGCAAGCCGACCACCGTGGCGCCGCTGCGCCCCTTCACGCCCGACGAGCGCCGCCGCCACGCTGCGGCCGAGCTGCGCAAGACCATGCGGCGCGAGATGGAGCAACGGTTTGGGGCGGTGCGCTAGGGCGGCGGCACCACCGCCGCCGCCTTGACGGTCATGGCGCCCCGCGAAGCCCGCGACCCAACGCCCCCGACTGCGCTGGACGCGGGCGGGCTTCAGGACCCGGCCCTGCTGCGGCGCCTGCTGCGGGCGAAGGACCGCATGGATGCCGCGTCGCACGAAACCTGGCCCGTGGAGCGGCTGGCCGAGGTGAGCGGTGTGTCCGAAGCCCATTTCGCGCGCTCGTTCAAGCATGCCTTCGGCATCCCCCCGCACCGTTACCTGCTGACGCGGCGCATCGAGCAGGCGACCACGCTGCTGCGCGACACCGAACTG
>JAURXS010000458.1 GCA_030654305.1 bacterium
ACGACAGCGCGGCCATGGCCGCGATCTCGGCCCTCGACGGTCAGAGCATGGACGGCCGTAACCTGAGCGTGAACGAGGCCCAGGATCGTCCGAAGCGCACCGGCGGCGGCGGCGGCGGCTTCGGCGGCGGCAGCGGCGGCGGCTACGGCGGTGGCAGCGGTGGTGGCCGCAGCGGCGGCGATCGCGGCGGCCGCGGCTGGTAATCCGGCGGGTCGACCGATAGACGTCAGAGGACCCCGCTCCCGACCAGGGAGCGGGGTTTCTTCATGCCGGCGACAGCCCTGCAATGCAGAGGCGCCGCCGCTTGCGCGACGGCGCCCCGTATGGATCAGCTTCGGTGGCGCTGGGTTCCCCCGCTCGGGGCGAGCCCGCGGACCACGTCCGGGAGTGTCCCCTCAACGCAGGGGCGCCACCTCCGCCGAGCCTCTACTGTCTGAACTCACTGGATCACCTCCTATTCGGGCGAACCACCCGTGGCGAGTCCCAACTCGCCCGGCCCCCCCGGCCGCCCTGGCCTCGGGGACCGCCGCACCGGTGCGCGGAGATCATGGCCTGATTCTACGGGAACTCCGGCGCGTCGGCAAGTCCCCCGTCGGATACGGGGTTGCGCGCCCGTTCCGCCGGGGCCATCGTGGAGACGGGTAGCGCGCCCGACCGTCCCGAGCCGCAGGATCGTCGTGACCGACCAACTGATCCGCCTCGCCGCCGCCTGCCTGCACCGCGGGGAAGAACCGCCGCTGGGCGGCGGGCGTCCGGTCGGCAATCTCTTCTTCGCCGGCTGCAACCTGCGCTGCGGATTCTGCCAGAACCACCAGATCAGCCACCACCCCGAGGCGGGCGCTTCGATCACGCCGGCGGCGTGCGCGGAGCGGATGCTGGAACTGGTCGCGGCCGGCGCCGGCGCGATCGGTCTGGTCACGCCCACGCACCAGGGCGTCGCGGTGGCGCGCGCCGTGGAGTTGGCGCGGTTGCAGGGGCTCGCCCTGCCGGTGATCTACAACTCCAACGGCACCGACGGGCCGACCGTGCTGGCGCGTTTCGATGGCCTGGTCGACCTGTACCTGCCGGATTTCAAGTACGGCTCCGACGCGATCGCCCAGGACCTGTCGCGGGTGAGCGGCTACGTCGCGCGGGCGCGCCGCGCCGTGACGATCATGCACGCGCAGGTCGGCCACCTGCCCGACGACCAGGCCGAGGGGGAAGCGCGCCGGGGCTTGATCGTGCGGCACCTGGTGCTGCCCGGGGGGCTGGCCGGAACCGCGCGCGTCGCGCGGGAGCTCGTGGGCGCCGTCGGCGACGGCGTGTGGCTCTCGCTGATGGCGCAGTACCACCCCGACGCCCTCGCCCAGACCGAGGCCGGCCGCGCGCTGGCACACCTCCATCCCGAACTGGCGCGGCCGATCTCGACCGCCGAGTACGACCAGGCCCTGCAGGACGTGGAGGACGCCGGGCTGTACCGGCTGTTCACGCAGGATCCCGGCTCGGCCCCCGCCGAGGGCCGGCCCGACTTCGACCTCCCGGAGCCCTTCCGCTGGAGCTAGGGGCCGGTTGGCGCCGCACCGGCCCGGCGTGGTATACTGATACGTGCCGACCCTCGCCACGACACCGTCACTGACATCGCGACCGACAACCGAGCAGGGAGCCGACGTGCTGCATTCCGACCGGACCCCCCGTTTCGTTGCCCGCTTCGGCGCGGCGTGCTGCCTCCTGATCGCGGCGGCCACGACGATTTCCGCCGCGCCTCCGGCCGGCTACTACGACACCGTGGTCTTCACCAGCGCCGAGGCGATGCGCGCCTCGGTGAACGCCGTCATCGACGGCC
>JAURXS010000459.1 GCA_030654305.1 bacterium
GCTGTTGACGACCTCGTCGGCGCTCAGCTCCCGCTCGGCGCGCGGCTTCAGCCGCAGGAAGAAGCGCCCCTGGTTGCCGGAGGCGGTCGGGCCGCCGGCCCCCACGCTCGACATGAAGACGTCGACGTTCGGGTCCTGCGCCAGCACCGCCGCCACGGACTGCTGGTGCGTGCTCATGGCCTCGTACGAGAGGCCCTCCGCGCCCTCCGTGGTGCCGGTGAGGAACCCGGTGTCGGTGCTGGGGATGAAGCCCTTGGGCACGACGCGGAACAGCACCAGCGTGCCGGCGAACACCGCCGCCGACAGCAACAGGGTGGCCCGCTTGTGGCGCATCGCCGTGCCCAGCGTCCGCTCGTACAGGGCGAGCCCGTCCACCCAGACCCGTTCGATGCCGTCGTAGAACTTGTTGTGCTTCACGTGCTGCGGCTTCAGGAAGCGGCTGCACATCATCGGCGTCAGCGTCAGCGAGACGAAGCCGGACACCAGGATCGCCGTCATGATGACGATCGCGAACTCGCGGAACAGGCGCCCCATGATCCCGCCCATGAACAGGATCGGGATGAAGACCGCGGCCAGCGAGAGCGTCATCGAGACGATGGTGAAACCGACCTCCCGCGCGCCGTCGACCGCGGCCTGGTAGGGCTTCTTCCCCATCTCCATGTGCCGGTAGATGTTCTCCAGCATCACGATGGCGTCGTCGACGACGAAGCCGACCGACAGGGTCAGCGCCATCAGCGACAGGTTGTCCAGGCTGTGCCCCAGCAGCGCCATCACCCCGAAGGTGCCGACCAGCGACATGGGCAGGGCGAGGCTGGGGATCACCGTGGCCGACAGGTTGCGCAGGAACAGGAAGATCACCAGCACCACCAGGCACAGCGTCAGCAGCAGGGTGGCCTTGACGTCGCGGACCGACTCGCGGATCGGCTGCGCGCGGTCGATCATCACGTTCAGGGTCGCCGAGGCCGGCAGCTGGCTGCGCAGGTCCGGCAGCAGCGCCTGCACCGCCCGCGAGACCTCGTCGGTGTTCGTGCCGGGCTGCCGCTGCACCGCCAGCATGATCGCGCGCTGGTCGACGAACCAGCTCGCGGTGCGGTCGTTCTGCACGCTGTCGATCACGCGCCCCAGGTCCTGCAGGCGCACCGGCGCGCCGTCGCGGTAGGCCACCACGATCGGGCGGAACTCCGCCGCCGACTCCAGCTGGCCGGTGGCGCGCACGGTCGTCGCCCGGTCGGGCCCCCACAGCGTCCCGGTCGGCAGGTTGACGTTGTTCGCCTGGATCGACTGCACGACCTCGTCGAGGCCGATGCCGCGCGAGGCCAGCGCCTGCGGGTCCAGCTGCACGCGCACCGCGTACTTCTGGGTGCCGTAGACCTGCACCTGCGCCACGCCGCTGACCATCGAGATGCGCCGCGCGATCATCGTCTGCGCGTACTCGTCCAGCACCGACAGCGGCAGCGTCGGCGACGTGATGTTGATCATCAGGATGGGCGAGTCGGCCGGGTTCACCTTCTGGTAGGACGGCGGCGCCGGCATGTCGCTCGGCAGCTGGCGCTGCACCGCGGCGATGGCGGCCTGCACGTCCTGCGCGGCGGCGTCGATGTCGCGCTCCAGGCTGAACTGGATGGTGATCGACGTGGAGCCCAGGCTGCTCGTGGAGGTCATGTTGTCGATGCCGGCGATGGTGGAGAACTGCTTCTCCAGCGGCGTGGCCACCGCCGAGGCCATCGTCTCGGGGCTGGCCCCGGGCAGGCCCGCCGACACCGAGATGGTCGGGAAGTCCACGTTCGGCAGGTCGCTGACCGGCAGCTGCCGGTAGCCCAGGACGCCGGCCCCCAGGATGGCCAGCATGACCAGCGTCGTCATGACCGGCCTGCGGATGAAGAGGCTCATCGCGCCCCCCCCGACGCGGCTTTCGGCGCGGCCTTCGCCGTCTTGACCTCCACGGTCGCGCCGGGCGCCAAGCGCATCTGCCCGTCGATCACGACCGCCTCGCCGTCGCGCAGATCGCCCGCGACCACGGCCAGCCCGTCGATGGTGCGGTCCACGACGACGGCGCGCTTCTCGACCTTGAGGTCGTCGCCCACCACGAAGACGAACAGGCCGTCGCGCCCGGTCACCACGGCGGCGGCGGGCACCGTCAGCGCGTCGGCCTCGACCGCGAGCACCAGGTCCACGTCCACGAACTGCCCCGGCCAGAGCGCGCCGTCCCCGTTCGGGAATTCCGCCTTCAGCGTCACGGTGCCGGTGCCGGCCCCGACGGCGTTGTCCACGAAGACCAGGCGGCCGAGGAGCGCCTCGCCCTTGCCGTCGCGCGACGGGCGGGCGTGGACCGCGAGCGCGCCGCCCGCCGTGTGCTTGCGCACCTGCGGCAGCCGGTCCGCGGGCACCGCGAAGCTCACCCGGATCGGGTTCAGCTGGTTGACCACGACGAGCGGGCTGCCGTTCGGCGCCACCACGTTGCCCTTCGTCACCAGGATGCTCCCGGTGCGGCCGGCCACGGGCGACGACACGGTGGCGTAGGCGAGGTTCAGCTTCGCCTGCTCCACCGCCGCCCGGTCGGCCTGCACGGCGGCCCGGAAGACGTCCGCCTGGGTGCGGGCCGCGTCGGCCTGCTCGCGCGTGACGTAGTCCTTGGCCGCCAGCTTCGCGTAGCGGGCGGACTGGGCGTCGGCGTTGGCGGCCTGCGCCTCGTCGCGCGCGAGCTGGGCCTGCGCCGCCGCGAGCGCCGCCTGCATCGACCGCGGGTCGATCTGGAACAGGGTCTGCCCCGCCTTGACGTCGTCGCCCTCGGCGAACGCCACGCGCGTGATCACGCCGCCCACCTGCGGGCGGACCGCCACGGACTCGATCGGCTCGACCGTGCCCACCGCGTTCAGCAGCAGCGGCGCGGGCTGCACCTTCACGGCGCCGGTCACCACCGGCACCGGCGGCGAGGGTTTCGCGGCGGGTTTGGCGCCCGTGCCCGCCAGGGCGAGGACGACGGCCAACGCGCTGGCGAGCAGCGTCGGGACGGATGCGTGGTGCCGGGTCGTCGCCGTCATCGGGCCACCTCGGGGTGCAGGTTGTCGGGTGCCAGGGGGTTCGCGCCGTGCAGTCCCAGGACGCCCGCGTCACGGGCGAGCTGCGCCAGGGAGGTGAACCAGCCGAGCCGCGCGTTGATCCGCTGGGCGCGCGCCGTCGCCAGCGCGCGCTGCGCCGAGAGCAGGTCCAGGATGTCGCCCACGCCCTCGCGGTAGCGTCCCAGCGCCACCTGCTCGGAGGCCTCGGCGCTGGCCAGCAGCTCCTCGGCCGTCCTGACGCGCTCGGTGGCGGTGAGGAAGTCGCTGTGCGCGACGAAGATCTCGTAGACGACGCGCTGCTCGTAGCCGCGCGCCCGCTCGGCGGCCGCGTCGGCCTCCGCGCGCGCCCGCGCCAGCTCGTGGCGGCCCGAGAAGCCGCCGAACAGCGGGATGCTGAGGGTCAGCGCCCCGCTCGTGCGGTCGACGGGGTCGTCCGCGCCGTCGGTCCAGAGGCGCCCCGTCGAGCCGCTCACCGAGAGCGTCGGCAGCAGGTCGGAGCGCGCGCTGCGGACGCGGGCGGCGGCCGCCTGCGCCTGCGCCTGCGCCGCCCGCAGGTCGGGCCGCGCCGCCACGGCGCCGGCGATCAGGCCGTCCACCGCCTGCACGACGCCGTCGAGCGGGACCTCGGGCACGCCGACCTCGATGTCGTAGGGCACGTTCGCCGGGTAGCCCATCGACACCGCGAGCGCGCCCCTGGTGGTGCGCACCTGCCCCTCGACGGCCTGCAGGTCCAGCTTCACCTGGGCGCGGGCCGTGCGCGCCTGCAGCACGTCGGCGATCGTGGCCAGCCCGACCTCGTGCCTCGCCTCGGCCGCGGCGAGGCTGCTGTCCGCCTCGGCGTACGAGACGCGGTTCGCCTCGAGGATGGCCTTGGCGCCGCCGTAGTTGTGGAACGCGGTCACCACGTCCAGGACGGCGTCCTGGATGACGGCGTTGTGCGTCCAGTCGGCCGCCAGCAGGCCCTGCCGCGCGGCCTCGACGCGACCGGCGCGACCGCCGAAGTCCAGCAGCTGCCACGACAGGGTCACGCCCGGCCCGTAGGTGGTGGACCAGGTCCCGGAGCGGTTCTGCGCGGAAGCCGCGTTGCCGCGCGACAGCGAGGCGTTCCCGTCCAGCGTGGGCAGGCGCGTCCCGCGCGCCGCGCCGTAGCCGGCGGCGGCGGCCTTGGCGTTGGCCCAGGCCTCGCGCGTGGCGGGGCTGTTGGCCAGCGCGATGTCCACGACCTCGGCCAGGGTGAGGTTCGCCAAACGCGCCGCGGCTTCTTCGGGCGGGATGGCGGTTCCGGACGGCGACACGGCGACCGCGGTGGACGCCGGCGGGATCCAGGGCCTGTCGGGCGCGGGCGAGACCCCGTCCACGCCGCCGACGCGCGGCGGCCCGCTCGCACAGCCGGCGGCGAGCAGCGCCAGGCTCGCGGTCAGGAACACGGCGGCGCGACGGACGGCCGTTGCAGGGAACCAAACGTTCATGATGTCCTCCCGAAACACCTTAGGAACGCGGCGGTCGGCGGTCAAGGCGCCATCGTCGCCGTCGCGACGGCAAGCGGGAATCGACGTGCAGGCTGACTGGCTCTACAATCCCCGGGCAGATATGTGCCGGAGAGCCGTCACGGGAAGGGACACCCATTGGTGACAGGAACCAAACCAACGACACCGGGATCTCCTGCGATCCCCGCCGGGAGTGCCGACTGGACGCCTTCGCTCCTGGCCGGGATCGGCGCGCTGGCCCTCTACCTGGTGCTCGCGCCGCCGGCGGTCGGGG
>JAURXS010000460.1 GCA_030654305.1 bacterium
TGGGGTCCGCAGGGGACGAGCGGCGCCCCCGACAGGGCCAGGCTGCCGGTGATCAGGGCTCGCGCCAGGGCGGGTTGCCGCAGCAGCCCGCAGGGTCGGCCGTCGCGGCCGCAGACCAGGCGCCAGGAGCGGGCCAGCGACTCCTCCCCGGCCGGCGCCGCCCGGAAATCCCGGATCCCCCAGCCGCGCCGCAGCCTCGCCAGACCGGCCGCCGGCAGGCACACCGGCAGCAGCAGAAGGCCGAGGGACGCGGCGGCGAGGCGACCGGCGATGTCCCGGCCGGGGCGCGCCGGCCCGGGATCGAGCACGGCGCTCGCGGCGCCGCCGAATTCCTCGGCGCGGGCGCCCGCCTGCAGCAGCGCCGCGGAGTCCACCCGCCAGCGCAGCCGGACCCGGCGCCGGCGCAGCAGCGCCAGCGCCCGCAGCTCGGAGGCCGCGCCCGTCGGCCACTGCCAGAACACGACCTGGGCGATGCGGTAGCGGTCGACGATGTCGACGAGGTCCGCGGGTGCGCCGAGGCGGGGCACGTCCGGACCGCTGCGCGCGAGCCTCTCCTCGGCCACGTCGGCGGCCAGGAAGCCCACGACGTCCAGCCCGCAGCCGCGAGGGTCCGGCCCGCGCTCCAGCCAGTCCCTGACCTCGGCGTCGTCCCCCACCAGCAGCGTGCGCTCCAGCGACAGGTAACCGCGTTCCATGCGGCGTCGCAAGGCCAGGAACGCGGATTCGCTCAGCAGGAGCGTCCCGAGCAGCAGCGGCCAGAACAGCAGCAGCACCACGCGGCTGTAGACGTGCTGGTGGCTCATGTAGGTGCTCGCCCACAGCAGGAGGGTGACGGCAGCGACCTGCTGCATCCGGTCCCCGGCCTGCGGGGAACGGCCGCGGGCGCCGCGCCGGTAGCGGCCCAGCAGCAGGAAGCCGAGGCTCGTCAGCAGGTTGGCGAAGACGAACAGGGGCCGGTACCAGGCGAGCGGCAGCAGCGGGTCGTCGAAGAAGGGGTTCAGCGCGCCGCGCAGGGCGTAGGCGGCCAGCAGCGACGCGTTCAGCGCCGCCAGGTCGGTCAGCCAGAACGCGATGGTGCCGAGGGGGTCGCGCCAGCGCTTGAGCAGGTAGACCAACAGACCCCACTTCTCGTAGAAGGAGATCAGGCTCGTCAGGTGCAGCCAGAAGCTGCGGCGCATCGGGCCGCGCGCGCTGTCGCGGCGGTGGCGGTGGACGAAGCGGGACTCCGCGACGTAGAGCACGTCGTAGCCGGCCTGGCCCATGCGGTAGCACCAGTCGACGTCCTCGAAATAAAGGAAGAAGCGCTCGTCCATGGCGCCGACGCGGGCCACGGCCTCGCGGCGCACGAGCACGCAGCCGCCGATGACCCAGTCCACGGGCCGCGTCGTCAGATGGTCGAAGTCGCGCATGAGGTGGCGTCCCACGGCGCGGGACTCCGGCGCCAGGCGGCCCAGGATCGTGCGCCGCATCAGCAGGGTGCCGAGCGTGTAGAAGCGCCGGCACGACTCCTGGATCGTGCCGTCCTCGTTCAGCAGCTGGGGGCCGAGCAGGCCGGCCCGGGGGTGCGCCGCGGCGGCGCGCAGCAGCGCGTCGATGGCGCCCGGCTGCACCACCACGTCCGGATTGAGCAGCAGGGTGAAGTCGGCGTCGGCGGCCCGCAGGCCGCGGTTGCAGCCGCGGGCGTAGCCCTCGTTGCGCGCGTTCGCGAGCCAGCGCACGCCCGGGTGCGCCTCGCGGACCGCGGCGAGGCCCGGATCGGTCGAGGCGTTGTCCACGACCGTCACCGCGTGGTCGCAGGACGGCGGGCAGCGCGCCAGCGCGTCCAGGCAGCGGCCGAGGTCGCCGCTGGTGTTGTAGTGGACGATGACGATCGAGAGCGTCAAGCCGCGCCTCCGGGACCGCGCGGCTCCCGCCGCAGCCGCAGCGCCCAGACCATCCACATCGCTTCCCAGACGATGCGCTTGGACATCTTCGAGACGCCGACCTGGCGGTCGACGAACATGATCGGGATCTCCTTGATGCGGAAACGCCGCCGCCAGCAGTGGTAGTTCATCTCGATCTGGAAGGAGTAGCCGTCGCTCTTGATGCGTGACAGCGGCAGGGCCGCGAGCACCTCGCGCCGGAAGCACTTGAAGCCGCCCGTGGAGTCCTTGATGGGCATGCCCGTGACCCGGCGGGCGTAGATGTTGGCGCCGACGCTCAGGATCACCCGGCGCAGCGGCCAGTTGACCACCGTGATGCCGTAGAGGTAGCGGCTGCCGAGCACGACGTCGTGATCCCGGATCTCCTGCAGGAAGGTGTCGATGGCCGCGGGGTCGTGGCTGAAGTCGGCGTCCATCTCGAAGACGGCCTCGGCGTCGGTGTTGGCCAGGACCCACTGGAAGCCGGCGATGTAGGCCGCGCCCAGCCCCGCCTTGCCGGGCCGCTCGAGCATGCGGACGCGCCCGCCGTAGTCGGGCAGCGCCTTGACCACGGCCGCGGTCCCGTCCGGCGAGTTGTCGTCGACGACCAGGACCGAGAGGCCGGGATCCCTGGCCAGGACCGCCGGCACGATGCGGCCGATGTTGTCGGCCTCGTTGTAGGTCGGGATCACGACCACGCACTTCACGACGCCACCTCGCTGCGCATCAAGCCTCGCCTGCGGTCCCGCCCGCGAAACGGCGCCGCAGCGCGGGCACCGAACCGGCGAACGCCAGGGCCAGGAGCAGGACCACCCCGCCGACCGTCAACGCGAGGCCGCGACGCAAGGCCGGGTCCCGGTAGACGAAACGGATCTCGTGCTCGCCGGCCGGCAGGGCGACCGCCCGCAGCATGTGGTCGGCGACGAGCAGCGGCGCCGGCGCCCCGTCGACGGTCACGGACCAGCCGGGCATCCACAGGTCGGCCAGCACGAGCACCGACGGCGCGGGCGGCGCGGCCCGCAGCACCACCTCGTTCAGGTCGTCGCGCACGTACTCGACCGCCGGCAGCGCCTGCGCGACGGCCACCGGCGCGGGCGACGGCGCGCGGTCCAGCAGCACGCGGCGCGCGACGGGTTCGCGGCCGGCCTGCAGGCGGTCCAGGAACCCGGCCAGGTCGCCGGTGACCGGCGCCCACTCGCCCACCAGGCGGGCGCGCGGCAGCGCGCTGAGGTTGCGGTAGAGCGTGGACTCGCCGGACATCACGGGTCGCGCCTCGAGTTCGGCGCCCAGATCCGCCAGCGCCGGCAGGGCCTGCGGCGGCAGGAGCCCGTCGAGCATCAGGTAGCGCCCGCCGAGCCAGGCGGCGATGCGGCCGGCGGGGCGCGACGGATCCAGGATCCGCGCCCGCGCGGCCTCGGCGGCGGCCGGCTTCGCCGCCTGGTACCCGCCCAGGGAACGCAGGCCCGCCGGCATCCCGCCGTTGTGCTGCGCCAGGGAGCCGAGCGGCCAGACCCGCTCGTGGCCGACGAACCGTGCCACCTCGACCAGGAAGGGGTCCGCGCGGAACGTCGCGCGCGGCGCGGCCTGCCGGACGAGATCGCCGGCCGGCACCAGGGAGGTGCCGCCGTCGGCTCCGCGGGCGAGTTGCTGCAGCCCGCGCTCGGGATGGGTGATCCGCCCCGCCACGCCGAGCAGGTCCACCGCCACGAGCGCCAGCAGGACCCAGGGCAGCCAGGCGCGCCGGGCCGGTGTCCGACGCATCGCGAACACGGTGGCGGCGCCGGCGGCGACGAGCAGCAGGCCGATGCGCAGCAGGTCGGCCTGCTGCAGGCTCCAGGCCGCGGCCAGCACCTCCGGCGAGGGTGCGCCCCGGCCCGACGCGGCGGCCAGGCTCGCGAGCTGCGAGGCGTGCAGGCCCTTGCCCGGCCCCAGCGCGCCCAGGAGCGAAGCGGCGCCGAGCCCCAGCCAGACCCAGGCCAGGCGGCGCGGCGCTCGCGCACCGGCGGCGGCGCCGTGCAGGGCGGCCAGGCCGTGCGCCGCCAGGACCGCCAGCGCGAACCCCGTCACCGCCAGGATCATCACCGGGATGCGGAACTTGTTGAAGTACGGCAGCAGGTGGTAGAGCGGGCCGTACAGCACCGGGAAGAAGCGCCCGCAGGCGACCAGCAGCGACAGCAGGGCGATCGCCGCCAGCGCGCGTTGCGGCCAGCGCGGCGCGGCCCAGGCGCCGAGCGCCGCCAGCGTCAGCAGCAGCCAGCCGAAGTAGTTGGGGTAGTCCGTGAACGGCATGAAGCCCTGGTAGGTGCCCAGCCCGAAACCGGCGGCCGCGGGCTGGACCAGGGTCGGGAACTCCCGCGGGTGCAGGCTCCAGCCGGTGGCGTACTCGTAGCTGGCGCCCCCGCCCTCGGCGGACCCGCGCACCGACCAGCCGGCATAATCGCGCGTCGGCAGCAGCTGGACGGCGCCGATCAGGAACGCCGTCACCAGGGCGGCGCCGATCGCGGCGGACGGCCGCCAGGGCCAGCGCTGCGCGCCGGCGACGCGGCGACGGCGGGCCGCCAGCACGGCGAGCCACTTGCCCAGCAGCAGGACGCCCACGCACAGCAACGTGTAGTAGAGGATCTGGGGGTGCCCGCGCAGGACCTGCAACCCGACGGCCAGCGCGAGCAGCGCGGCCCGTCGCCGGCCCTTCCCCTCCAGCAGGTCCAGGCAGACGCCCACGACCCAGGGCAGGTACATGGCCGTCACCAGCTTGCTGCCGTGGCCGTGCACGCCCCAGGCCACGACGTTGGGCTGCAGCAGCCAGATCGCCGCACCCAACAGTCGCGCCGGCATCGGCAACCGCGCCGACAACGACAGTTCCCTGCGCCCCAGCAGCCAGACCATGCCGGCGCCGCCGAACAGCAGGTGCGCCAGCATCCAGGTCAGGGGCGGGAAGCCGAGGTGGTCCTGCAGGAAGGTCAGCGCCTCGCCGGGCGGGTAGACGAAACGGGTGTACGCCAGCGAACCGAAGGTCGGCATCCCGGCGAACAGGTAGGGGTTCCACTGCGGGTAGACGCCGCGGGCGAGCGAGGCGTCCCCGACGATCGTGAACAGCGCGGCGTTCTCGGCGTCGCTGCTGCCGAACACCCGGCCCTGCAGCAGCGCTTCGGGGTAGAGCAACCCCAGCAGGACCAGCAGGGCCAGAGCGATGCCGCCGGCGTGCAGCAGGCGGCGACGCAGGCCGGTCCCGGCGCCGGGACGGTCGTGGTTGGCGCGCACGTGGTTCCCTTTCGGATGCGGTGTGACCGCGGCTACCAGCCGGACGAGGATATCATCCGGCGGCCGCGGGCGTCCACTCCCGAGAGACGGTCAAACCCGAGGAGCGACAGGGGGTTCCGCGGGCCGCCCCGCCAGTTCATCCAGGGCGCCCGTCAGGACGGCGCGCGCGACGGCGGGCCTCCCCTGCCACAGGTGCCAGACCGCGTGCCCGGCGAAGTACGCCGCCTGGCACGGCCAGAGCGCCGCGCGCGCCGCCCCCCGCCAGTGGCGCCCCAGCAGGCGGACGTGGCTGCGGCTGCGCAGGTAGGCCTTGCGCGGCGACCACGCGCCGACCGACGCGCTCACCTTGTGCAGGATCAGCGAGCGCGGGACGTGCAGGATGCGGCCGCCCGCCGCCCGCAGGCGCAGGCAGTAGTCGGTGTCCTCGCCGTAGAAGGTGTAGGCCTCGTCCAGTTCCGGCACCGTCTCGAGAGCCCGGCGCGACAGCAGCAGCGCGCACCCCGTCCCGTATTCCACGAACCGCTCGTCGAGCGCGCGTCGCCCGGCGGCCTGCCGGATGCCCTGGTGCCCCACCCAGCCCGAATAGCGCCCGACCCGCCCGCCGTCGTACCAGATGCGCCACGGCTCGTCCGCGAAGCAGATGCGCGGGGTCGCCGCCCAGGCGCCCGGCTCGCGGGCGATCGCCTCCACCAGGCGGGCGAGGCTCCCCTGCGGCACGATGGTGTCGTTGTTCAGCAGCAGCGTGTAATCGGCGCCCCCGGTCGCGCGCAGGTGCCGCAGACCGAGGTTGTTGCCGCCCGCCCAGTAGCGGTTGCGGTCCGCGATGACGAGTTCGACCGAAGGGAAGGCGTCGCGGCAGAACCGGACCGAGTCGTCGTCCGACGCGTTGTCGACGACGACGATGCGCAGGGGGTCGTAGCCGTCGGCGAGCAGGGAACCGATGCACTCGGGCAGGTGGTCGCGACCGTTCCAGTTGACGACGA
>JAURXS010000461.1 GCA_030654305.1 bacterium
TCGTCATCCGCGCGGCCGGCCCTGCCCTGCCCAGGGCAAGGGCGGGGCCGAGGCGGCCGGTCGGCCCCCCGTCGCCCGCCGTCGGGCCCTGGCCCGCTACAGGGAGGCGATTCGCGCCGGAGACCGCCGGTCGGGATGACCGCCGGCAGTGTCGCCCCGGCGCGACCCGCCGCCGGATCCGTCAACGCAGAGTGGCGGCCAGGGCGGTCAGGGCGGCCAGGATCAGAATCCTACGAGCGGTCATGTCGTTCTCCCCCTTACTATGTGGGGCCGGGCCGGGATGCCGTCCGGCGTGGCGTGTCGTGTCGCAAAGCCGGAGGGACCCTGCCAGTGGACAAGAAGCGATTCCAGGCCGACGTCGTGCTGCTGGTCTGCACCCGCAAGGACGGCACCTGCGGCAAGAAGGGCGCCCGCCTGCGCGCCCGCCTGACCGAGGCCGCGGCGGCCGAGGGGCTGAAGAAGCGGCTGCGCGTCCTGCCCACCGGCTGCCTCGACGCCTGCGGCGTCGGGCCGGTGGTCCTGGACCCGGCCTCGCAGACCCTGTACTACGACGTCGGCAAGGACGACGCGCTCGACATCGTGCGCAAGACGGCCCGTCGCCACGGGCTCGAACCCTGACCCGCACCTGACCCCGGGAGGCGCCGTGATCATCCGACCCGTCCCCTTCGCCGCCGTGGCCTTCGTCTGCACCAACAAGCGCCCCGACGGCCACCCCAAGCCCTGCTGCGCCGACCGCGGCGGCCTCGCGCTGCGCGACGAACTGAAGCGGCAGGTCGCCGAGCGCGGCCTCGAGAGCCGCGTCAAGGTCTACCAGAGCGGCTGCCTCGGCGGCTGCGAGTTCGGGCCGATGGCCATGACCTACCCCGACGGCCGGATGCAGTTCGGGGTCAGCGCGGCGGACCTGCCGTCGATGCTGGATTCGCTGGCGGCGGAGGCGGAGGGCGACAACCCATAGGACGCGCGGCCTGCGACGAGCGCGCCGGCGCCGGCTTCGATCTGGCGGGGAAGTTGACCTCGGCGAAGTGATCGCATCCCGCTTCCACAAAGCATGGGGCTCCGGCAGCAGCCGGAGCCCCTCCTCTTTCGACGGTCAGGCTTCCCGGCCGCCCTACTTCAGAAGCACCATCTTCTGCATCTGCTGCATCCCGCCCGCCGCCAGCCGCGCCATGTAGACGCCGCTCGCGACCTGGCCGCCCGCGTTGTCGCGGCCGTCCCAGGTCTCGTCGTGGCGGCCCGCGGCGCGCGAGCCTTCGACCAGGGTGCGCACCAGCGTGCCCTGCAGGTCGTAGATCTCCAGACGGACCGCGCCCTCGCGGGCCAGCTCGTACTGGATCTGCGTCTGCGGGTTGAACGGGTTGGGGTGGATGCCGACCAGCGCGGTCGTCGCCGGCGCCGGCGTGCCG
>JAURXS010000462.1 GCA_030654305.1 bacterium
TCGGGTGCTCCTTCTCTGCGGACCGGGGTGGCTGTATTCGGCGACTGTCGTTTGCTGCGTTTATTGCAGATTTTCAAAGTCGATCAGGCATTATTATAGCATGATATCGGCGTTGTCGAGGATTTATTTAGTCGATTATGCAATATTTCACATTCATCATGGGCGTCCGTGGCCGGCGCCGGGCACCCCGAATCGGCGTCGACCGGTCCGCGAGGCCGTGCTAGCCTCGCTTCCAGGCGCCGCCAGGGCGTCGGCGACGACCAAGGAGGGTCCGCATGTCCGCACACGGCCTGAACGGCATCAAGATCTCCGCCATGACCGGCCCCTGCTTCCTGCTCGACACCAACGTGCTGCTGCACGACGCGACGGCCCTGGAGGCCTTCGACGAGCACCACATCATCCTGACCGTCGACGTCCTGGAGGAGCTGGACCGCTTCAAGCGGGAGAACGACGAGCGCGGCCGCAACGCGCGCCGCGTGATCCGGACCATCGACGAGCTGCGCCAGCGCGGGCCGCTGCGCGAGGGCGTGCCCCTGCCCGGCGGCGGCAAGCTGTTCGTGCTGGTCGACAACTACGCGGATCATCTGCCGACGGGCATGGACCGCGCGATCCCCGACAACCGCATCCTCGGCGCCGCCCTCTACCTGAGCCAGGAGGGGGTCGACGTCCGCTTCATCACCAAGGACCTCAACGCGCGCGTCAAGGGCGACGCCCTGGGCGTCCGCTCGGAGGACCTGCTGCGCAGCACGGTCAACTTCGACGAGCTCTACACGGGCTGGACCGAGGTCGACTGCCCCGGCGACGTGATCACCAGCTTCTACGCGACGGGCTCGGCCGAGGTGGCCGGCGACTTCCACCCCAACGAGGGCATCCTGCTGCGCAACGAGGCCAACCCCAAGCAGACGGCGCTGGGCATCTGGAGCAGCGCCGGCAAGCGGGTCGAGAAGCTGGTGCACGAGGAGACGCGGCCCTGGGGGCTGCAGGCGCTGAACCTGCAGCAGCACTTCGCGCTGGAACTGCTGCTGCGCGACGACATCCAGCTGGTCTCGATGCTGGGCCAGGCCGGCACCGGCAAGACGCTGCTCGCCCTGGCCGTCGGCCTGCACAAGGTGGCCGAGCAGAAGCTCTACCGCCGGATCATGGTGTCGCGGCCGATCATGCCGCTGGGGCGGGACATCGGCTACCTGCCGGGTTCCAAGGAGGAGAAGCTCGCCAGCTGGATGGAGCCGATCTTCGACAATCTCCAGTACCTGGTCGACCCGCAGATGGAGCAGTCGGGCGACAAGGTGGACTACCTGTTCGACACCGGCGTGATCGAGGTCGAGGCCGTGACCTACATCCGCGGCCGCAGCCTGCCGAAGCTGTTCATCATCATCGACGAGGCTCAGAACCTGACGCCCCACGAGATCAAGACCGTGGTCAGCCGGGCCGGGCAGGATTCGAAGGTCGTGCTGACCGGGGACGCCTACCAGATCGACAACCCGTACCTGGACGCCTCGAGCAACGGGTTGACCTACGTCGTGGAGCGGTTCAAGGACCAGCCGATCTACGGCCACATCACGCTGGCCAAGAGCGAGCGCAGCCGCCTGGCGAGCCTGGCCGCCGACCTGCTGTAGCTAGCCCTCGTCCTGACGGTCCTCGACCTGCTGGCCCTCGTCCAGAGGGTGCTCGATCAGCCACTGGCGCAGCTGCCCCAGCAGGCAGGCGTTGCAGCGCTTGACGGCCTGCGGCAGCAGGCGCTGCGCGAAGTGGGCGTCCCGACGCGAGACCGCCGGCTCGCCCACGTCGTCGTCGATCTCGCCGATGCAGTCCTGGCGCCACAGCTCCCTGCCGCCGCGATCGCGCAGGACCAGCTCCACCTCCGCCTCCGCGCGCAGGTGCAGCGGCGTCGGCAGGGCGCCGAGGGCCGCGACCGCCAGCACGAGCCCCCGCTTCAGCTTCGACGAGGTGTCGTCGCCCCAGAAGAAGCCCCCGACCAGGCCCACCCCCACCGGCAGGGCGTACGACACGACGCTGCGCTCCATCCGGCAGTGGAAGGAGTGGATCGTGGCCTCGAGCGTGTAATCCGCCTGGTTCGACAGCGGCACCGCCTCGGCCAGGCTGGTCTGCCCGATGTCCTGCAGCAGCGCGTCGCGGTAGAGGTCCGCGACGGGCCGGCTCCAGCTGGCGTCGTCCGGGAACGTGATGCCGACGAAGTGGCCGCGCCCCCCACGCTGTTCGGCGGGGCGCTCGTCCGCGACCGACAGCAGCTGGATCCGCGGCAGGCGCGACTGCGACGGCGGGAAGACGAGGGATTCGCGCGAGTAGGGGAACCCGACCTGGGAGCCGCCGCAGCCCGCGATCAGCGGCAGCAGCAACGCCAGCAGGACCGGCAGGGCGTCCGGACGGAGGGGGCGTCGGCGGTCCCGGCGACACGGCGGCGACGACGGCGGCGACGACGGCGGCGACGACTTGCGGAGCATGATCCCCCCGATGGTTGGAGACGCGGCCCCCGCGGGCGCCTTCAAAATCTACGTCCGCGGACGCGATGCGGCCACGATTCAATCGTCCCGCAGCAGCCCGTGTCCGGCCGCGCCGGCCCGGATGATGGCGAGCATCACGGCGTGCAGGCCGGGCGCGGCGGCCAGAATGTGGCGGCCGTGGAGCGCGTCGTCGCCGCCGTCGAGGTCGGTGACCACGGCGCCCGCCTCGCGCGCGACGAGCACGCCCGCCGCGACGTCCCAGGGTTGCAGGCGGAATTCCCAGTAGCCGTCGAGCCGTCCGGCAGCGACGTGGCAGAGGTCGAGCGCGGCGCTCCCCCCCCGCCGGACGTCGTGGCAGGGCCGCAGCAGGAAATCCTTCACGAGATCGCAGTTCAGGGCGGCGACCTCGCCGCGCTCGTACGGGAAGCCGGTGGCCAGCAGGGCCCGCTCCAGCGCGACCGGACCCGCCAGCGCGAGCCGGCGCGGGGGCTCGCCGCGCTGCGGCCGCTCGAGCGTCGCGCCGCCGCCGCGCCGGGCCAGGTAGAGCTCGTCGAGCGCGGGCGCGTAGACGGCGCCCAGCTCCGGTCCGCCGGCGCCGGCGCAGCCCAGCGACACGGCGTAGAACGGATGGCCGTGGACGTAGTTCGTGGTGCCGTCCAGGGGATCGACGTGCCAGACACGGCCGCTGTCCCCCGCCCGCCCGGTCCCCTCCTCGGCCCGCACGCCGTCGCGGGGGAAGTCCTCGCCGAGCCTTTCGAACAGGAAGGCTTCGACGCGGCGGTCCACGTCGGTCACCATGTCGGTGGCCGACTTGTAGGCGATGTCGCGCCGTCGGCCGCACCCCTCCAACTGGATCGCGCCCGCGGCGAGCGCGATGTCGCGCAGCCGGGCGGCCTCGTCGCCGAGCCGATCGTCCGCTCGATTGGCGTCCATGTTCCTCCAGGGTCGGCCGGGGCCGGGGGCGCGGTTGACATCCACCGGCCGGAAGCTAGCTTGGTGACGTTCGTCACGCCAGCATACGGAAAGGACACGCGATGGAACAGAAGATCCGCCAGGTCCTCGACAAGGTCCGCCCCGCGCTGCAGGCCGACGGCGGCGACGTCGAGTTCATCGATTACCACGACGGCATCGTCACGGTCCGCCTCAAGGGCGCCTGCGGTTCCTGCCCCATGTCGACCATGACGCTCAAGCACGGCATCGAAGCCCGCCTGCGCGAGGAGATCCCCGAGGTCCGGGCCGTCGAGTCCCTGTAGTCCGCAGCCGCCTAGGGCAGATCCCCGGTTTCGGGCAGATCCCAGGTCTCGGGCAGATCCCAGGTCTCAGGCAGATCCCAAGTCTCGAAGCCGCCGGCAGCCTGCGGCGGGCGCGGCGTCGCGCCCGCCGTCCGCAGCGCGTTCCGCCAGAAGTCCAGGCGCGGGTCGGGATCGTCCGCGCGCATCTCGGCCGACGTCACACCGCCCGCCCTCAACGCCGCCAGCAGTCGTCGCGGCTCGAGTTCCCCCCGCTCGCAGGCCGACAGATCCCGGCGCAGTTCCCGCGTGGCCGGCGGCACCCAGCCCGAGGCGCCGCCGGTGACCGCCCGGCCGGTATCCAGCGCGCGCAGCAGCCAGGCTGCCTCCTGCGGCCCCTCCCCGTAGACGTCCACCGGAGCGGGCAGGGTCAGGACGGCGCCCGCCGCGTTCGGCGGCGGCGTGCCGGCGTCGGGGATCGCGACGGCGGGCACCCGCGCCGGCCAGGATTCCAACAACAGCGCGAGCACGACCGCCGCCGGCAACAAGCGCCGCCGCGCCGGGTGGCCGTCGGCGCCGGGCAACGCGGCCCAACCCGCGGCCGCCCACCAGGCCGCCGCCACGGTGGCCAGTTGGCCGAACCGCCAGGCGGCCCGGAAAGCCCTCGCCGGCGGGAAGCAGTCATGCAGCACGCCCAGGGGCAGCGGCAGGCGCCAGGCGGTGCCGGGGAGCCCCGTCGAATCCCCGAAGGCCAGGACCAGGCCGCAGCCGCCCGCCAGCAGCAGGCCGATCCCCAGCCGCCGCTGGTCCGGGTCGAGCCTGCGGCGCCACCGCCAACCCCAGCCGGCCAGGATCAGGACGATCCAACCGGGATGGAGCACCTGCCGGGCTGCCTTCGCCTCGCGCGTGGCCGCGTCGGCGCCCCGCCCCGACCAGTCGGCCGGCCCCGCCCGGTGCGCCCCGGTGTTGATAAGATGCTTGAAGTCGGCGCTGTACCACCTTACTTCGTCGATCGTTCGCTCGTAGCTGGGCTCCCGGGCGGACAACCGCAGGTACGGCAGTGCCGCCACGGTGACGGCCACCGCACAGAACAGCGCCGGCCACATCGCCCCCGCCAGCAGCCCCCGCCGGGCGTCCCGTGCCGTCTCGTCCCGTGCCGCCTCGCCCCGCACGGCCAGCGCCGCGCCCAGCAGGCAGGCCGTCGCCAGCAGCGCTTCGGCGAACCCGTACCAGCCCCAGATCGCCTGCACCGACAGGCAGCCGGCCAGCGCCCACCAGGCCCGTCGGGGCGACAGCCCGCGCCGCCGGCGCGCGACCGCCCAAGCCAGGGCGGCGGCGGCGGCGGGCACGCCCGGAGGCGGCAACTGGTTGAGGTGACCGAGGTGGGCGATCGTCATCGGCGCGCCGAGCAGGGCCAGCGCGGCGACGGGCGCCGCGGCCCGGGCTCCACCCGCCGCTCGCCAGGACCAGGCCATCGCGGCGGCGGCGAGCCCGAGGCTCGCCAGCAGCGCCGCGTTGTAGCGCGCAGCGACCGTCGGCAGCCACGCCCGCCAGGGCGCCACGGCCAGCGCCTGCCCGAGCAGGGAGTCCATGGCGGCGATGGTGTCACGCGCGGGATGGAAGATGGGCAGGTGCGGCCAGACCGAGGGCTGCCACCAGTGGCGCCCGCTCCATTCGAGCAGTCCCGCCTGCAGCAGGGCGTCGGCGCCGCCGTAGGGGCCGGGAACCAGGCGGCCGGGGTCCGCGAGCGCCGGCCAGAGCAGTCCGCAGCACATCAGCGCGACCGCCAGCCAGCCTAACGCCGGGCCAGGGGCCCTGTTCGACGATCGTGCCGTCGCGTCGGCGGGCTGCTTCATCGGTTCCCTGCCGATCAATATCCCAGGCTGCGCAGCTGCCGCTGCAGCGCCGGATCGGGCGCCACGAGTCCTGGCTGCGGACCGGATAGCCGACGCGCGGCGAGATCGCCGGCGGCGAGGAGCGAATCGGCGGCGGCCAACACGCGCGGCGCCGACGACGGCGCCGTGGGCAACGGTCGAACGGCGCCCGGATCGACGCCGAGGTCGTACCACGTCGGCGCGGCGTCCGGCGACAGGATCGCGAAGTAGGGCCACGCACGTACCGCGGTGCGTGGCGGCCCGTACAGGAGGTTCTCCAGGACCGCCGGCGAGGCCGGCTCCGTCCAGACCGGAGGCGCCGCGTCGGCGCCGGCCGGCCACAGATCGGTGCGGCCGCCCAGACTGTCCGGCGCCGACCAGCCCAGCGTGGCGCACAACGTCGGCAGGAGGTCCGCGCTGGAGCGGTCGCCCTCCAGGCGACGGCCGGCGGCCCCACCGGCCGGGAGCTTGACGATGAGCGGGACGGCGCTCACCTCGGGCAGGAGGCTGTGCCCGTGCTCGAAGCCGCCGTGGTCGAACAGCTCCTCGCCGTGGTCGGACGTCACCACGACCAGCGTCGAATCCCAGAGTCCCGCCTCGCGCAGCGCCGTGAACAGGCGTGCGAGGTGGTGGTCGGTGTAGCGGACTTCCCCGGCGTAGAGCGACGCGATGGCCGCGCGCACTTCGGGCGGTAGGTCGGAGATGCCGTCGCGCACGTCGGTGAGCAGGTGCGGGGACAGCCCGTGATCGTCCAGCAGGGGATGACGCGGCAGCTCCGGAGCCGGGCCGTCGCCCGGCAGCCGCCGGACGGTGTAGGGCAGGTGCGGGTCCAGCAGGTGCAGCCAGAGCAGGAACGGGCGGTCCGTGGGACGCGTGGGCAACCAGCGCAGCGCCTTGGCGACCACGTACTCCGACTTGTCGAGTTCGGCGAAGCGGTCGACCCAATAGGTCAACTCCCGAGCCAGCACCGAGCGCGACGCCGGCTGGAGCGGCTCCAGGACCATGGCGTGCTCGTACTCGGCGAAGCCGCGGTCGAAGCCGTAGGCGCCGGTCAGGTAGGGGTTGGTCGTGAAGGCGGCCGTGTGCCAACCCTGCGACCAGGCGATTTCCGCCAGCATCGGCGCGCCCCGAGGCAGAGGTCGCTTGCGCTCGATGCCCAGCTCCCGCGGGGAGCGCCCCGTCATCAGGGTGCCCATCCCCGGCAGGGTCCAGCAGCTGCTCGACCAGTTGTCGGCGTAGAGCAGCCCCTCTCCGGCCAGCCGGTCCAGACCCGGCGTGAGGTCGTCGCTCCCGCCGAGCGCGCCCAGGTGGTCGCGACGCCAGGCGTCGATGGTCACCAGCACGACGTTGGGACCGGACGGCGCCGCCGACGCCCGCTCCAGCCCGCCGCAGCGCTCCGCGCGGCCCTCGTCCCGCCAGTCGGGCCAGAGGCTGGTGAACACCAGCAGGAAGATCACGGTCAGGAAGAGGTTGCGTCGCGGCGTCAGCACCAGGGAACCCGCCAACGTCGTCAGCGGCCGCACCAGCAGGATGGTCAGCGCCAGGAAGCAACCCACCTGCAGGACGAACGCCTCGCGCAGCTCGTGAGCCGCCCACCACTGCGGCCACAGGTGTTCGCGGCCCGCATAGCCGGCGTAGAAGAAGACGAGCGAGGCGACCGCCGTCGCCGTGGTCAGGGCGTAGGCGCGCAGGCGGGCCGATGGGCGCCGCCGCACGGCCAGGGCGTAGGGCCCGAACATCAGGGCCGCGCACGCCATCGCGAACCAGCTGTAGAGCGTGACCGACGGGGCGACGCTGCGGACGAAGCCGGACTCGCCGCCGCCCGCGGTCCAGCCGCCGAAGCGGGACCACTGGCTGACGCCCTCCGCGAAGCCCACCAGGCCGGCCAGCACCCCCGACCACAGCACGGCCGCGGCGCAGGCGCGCACCCACTTCCAGAGTCTCTTCATCGGCGGCTCGTCCTCCCCGCCCGGCACCCGGGGCCGGAACCTCCCGTTTTTAGACAAGTTTCGTCACTTGGTCAAGCAGTGCTTCCTCACCGGTGCTTGCAGACGAGCCGGGTGATGCTATCCTCAAGGCTGCGAACACGAACCCGAGGGGCGGACGTGAGACCTTACGAGGGCGTCGATTACTTCCGGATGGAAGAGGAGCTGGGCGACGAGGAACGGGCGGCGCGGGACCTCTGCCGGAGCTTCGTCGAGCGGCGTTTCCTGCCGGTGGTCAGGGAGCACCATCGCGCCGGGACGTTCCCGCTGGAACTGGTGCCGGAGATGGGCGCGCTCGGGATGTTCGGGACCTCGGTGAAGGGGCCCGGCTGCCCCGGGCTGTCGCCGACGGTGTACGGGCTGGTCTGCCAGGAGCTCGAGCGCGGGGACAGCGGACTGCGCAGCTTCGCCTCGGTGCAGGGCAGCCTCGTGATGTGGCCCATCGCCACCTACGGCGACGAGGCCCAGCGGCGTCGCTGGCTGCCCGAGCTGGCGGCCGGCCGCCGGATCGGCTGCTTCGGGTTGACCGAGGCCGGGCACGGCAGCGATCCCGGCGGGATGGAGACCCGCGCCGTGCGCGACGGCGACGGCTGGGTGTTGACCGGGTCCAAGATGTGGATCACCAACGCCGATCTCGCAGACGTGGCCGTGGTCTGGGCCCGCGGGCCCGAGCGCGTGCTGGGATTCCTGGTCGAGCGCGGCACGCCGGGCTTCGCGGCGCAGCCGGTTCACGGCAAGTTCAGCCTGCGCGCGAGCGACACCGGGGAGCTGAGCCTCGACGAGGTCCGCCTGCCCGAGAGCAGCCGCCTGCCCGGCGCCGCCGGACTCGTGGCGCCGCTGTCCTGCCTGAACCAGGCGCGCTACGGCATCGCCTGGGGGGCGGTGGGCGCGGCGGCCGCCTGCTACGACCACGCCCGGCAGTACGCGCTGGAACGCGAGCAGTTCGGCCGGCCGATCGCGGCCTTCCAACTGGTGCAGCAGAAGCTCGTGGAGATGCTGACGGAGGTGACGACGTCGCAGGCGCTCGCGCACCGGCTGGGTCGGCTCAAGGATCGCGGCGTCGACGAGGTGGCGCTGGTGTCCCTGGCCAAGCGGCACAACGTGGCCGCGGCGCTGCGGACCGCCCGCCTGGCCCGCGAGGTGCTTGGCGCCGCCGGGATCACCGACGAGCACCCGATCGGGCGCCACCTCACGAACCTCGAATCGGTGTACACCTACGAGGGGACGCACGACATCCACACGCTGATCGTGGGCGCGGACGTCACGGGGCTGCCCGCGTTCCGCTGACGGGCGCCTCGGACCTAGAAGGTCATCTGCCGGTACGTGTGGGCCGCCAGCGCGTAGAACGAACCGGGCACCACGCCGAGCAGCAGCACCAGCAGCGCCAGCACGCCGCAGGTGAACGCCGCCTCCCAGCTGTGGCCGTCGTGCACCTCGCCCTCGGCCGGCTTCATGTACATCACCACGATGACGCGCAGGTAGTAGTACGCCGACAGCAGCGAGTTGATCACGCCCCAGACGGCCAGCGGCACCAGGCCGGCCTTCACCACCGCGTCGAAGATGTAGAACTTGCCCACGAAGCCGGCGGTGGGCGGAATCCCCGCGAGCGAGAACATGAACACCGCCAGCGTCGCGGCCACGAAGGGGCGGCGTCGGGACAGGCCGGCGTAGCCGTCGATGGCGTCGGCCTCCTCGCGGCGGCTGCGGCTGAGGCAGGCCACCACGCCGAAGGCGCCGAGGTTCATCAGGGCGTAGACCACCAGGTAGAACAGGATGGCGCCGCCGGCGGCGTCGCGCACCGCGGCGGCCTGCACGGCCGTGGCGCTGTCGCGGCTGGTGTTGAGCACCGCCAGCACGCCCAGCAGCAGGTAGCCGGCATGGGCGATGCTCGAGTAGGCCAGCATCCGCTTCAGCCCGTTCTGCGACAGGGCCACGAGGTTGCCGTAGGTCATCGTCAGCACCGCGAGCACGGTCAGCAGCGGGAACCAGGCCTCCGCGATCGGGGGCAGCAGCCAGACCACGCGCAGCAGCGCGGCGAAGGCCGCGGCCTTGACGCCCGTGGCCATCAGGCCGGTCACGTAGGCGGGCGCGCCGTCGTAGACGTCCGGCGTCCACATGTGGAAGGGCACCATGGCCACCTTGAAGCCCAGGGCCACCAGCACCAGGCCGCAGGCCAGCGGCAGCAGGATCCCGCCGTCGGGCGCCGCCTGGACCGCCCGGTGGACGGAGGCGTAGTCGGTCGCCCCGGCCTGGCCGTACAGCAGCGCGAGGCCCATCAGCAGGAAGGCCGAGGCGAACGCGCCCAGGATCAGGTACTTGAAGCCGGCCTCGCTGCTGCGCAGCGAGCCGCGGTCGCCGGCGACCAGGACGTAGACGGCCAGGCTCATGGTCTCGATGGCCAGGAACAGGCTCAGCAGGTCGGTCGCCGCGGCCAGCAGCATCATGCCCAGGGCGGCGAACAGCGTCAGGGGGTAGAAGTCGGCTCGGTAGCGCCCGTCGCGCTCGAACATGCTGGTCGCGTAGACCGTCGTGAGCATGGCGATCGTCACGGTCAGCAGGTTGAAGAAGCGGCTGAAGCGGTCGGCCGCCAGCATGCCGCCCAGCAGGGTCGCGCCGCGCGGTTCGGCGGGCGCCGCGCCCTGGGCCGCCGCGGCGCCCAGCAGCACCAGCAGCGTCAGCAGCGACAGGTGGTCGCGGCGCCGGCCGCCCGAGAAGGCGTCCACGAGCATCACGGCCAGGCCGCCGACGGCCAGCACGAGGTAGGGCGCCAGCACGGGCAGTTCGGCGCCGAGCGTCACCGGGGTCGGGCCGTTCATCGGTCCCCCTTCAGCGCCGCGACCGCGGCGGCGGGCTGGTCGGCCGGCACCTGGAGGGCCAACCCGTAGTTGGATTCGGTCTGCCGGAGCGCGGCGACGGGCGCCAGGATCCGCTCCAGCGAGGGTTCCAGCCTCTCCAGCAGCGGCGCGGGGTGCACGCCCAGCGCCACGATCATGACCAGGATGGGCAGCAGCACGGCCCACTCGCGCAGGCTGAGGTCCGGCAGGCCCCGGTTGCGCTCGCCGAGCTTGCCCAGGAACACGCGCTGGTACATCCAGAGCATGTAGATGGCGCCCAGCACGACGCCGGTGGCCGCCAGGGCCGTGAGCAGGCGCGCGTGGGGCAGCAGCCCGCTGCCGAAGGTGCCGAACAGGATCAGGAATTCGCCGGTGAAGCCGCAGAGCCCGGGCAGGCCGATGCTGGCCAGGGTCACGAACAGGAAGACCGCGGCGAAGCACGGCATCGCGTGGGCGAGGCCGCCGAACTCGGCGATCATCCGGGTGTGGCGCCGCTCGTAGATGATGCCGACCAGGAGGAAGAGCGCCCCGGTCGACAGGCCGTGGGCCAGCATCTGGACCACGCCGCCCGCGGCGCCGGTCGTCGTCAGGCTGAACAGGCCCAGCACCACGAAGCCCAGGTGGCTGACGCTCGAGTAGGCCACGAGCTTCTTGACGTCCTGCTGGACCATGGCCACCAGCGCCCCGTAGACGATCCCGATCACCGCCAGCCAGGCGAGCCAGGGACCCAGCGCCAGCGCGGCTTCGGGGAAGAGCGGGATCGCGAAGCGCAGCAGGCCGTAGGTGCCCATCTTCAGCAGGATGCCCGCCAGGATGACCGAGCCGGCGGTCGGCGCTTCGACGTGGGCGTCGGGCAGCCAGGTGTGGAAGGGGAACAGGGGCACCTTGATCGCGAAGGCCAGGGCGAAGGCGGCGAACAGCCACGACTGCTGACCGCGCGACAGCTCGAGCTGCAGGAAGTCGGCCAGCGCCATGCTGCCCGCCTGCTGGTAGCACCACAGGATGGCGACCAGCATGAAGACCGAGCCGACCATCGTGAACAGGAAGAACTTCACCGCGGCGTAGACGCGCCGCTCCCCGCCCCAGATGCCGATCAGGAAGTACATCGGGATCAGCATCGCCTCCCAGAACACGTAGAACAGCAGCATGTCGCGGGCCAGGAAGGTGCCGATCATCGCGGTCTGCAGCAGCAGCAGGAAGGCCATCGCCTCGCGCACGCGCTCGGCGATCGCCCGCCAGGCGCTCAGGATCACGAGCGGGCCCAGGAAGGTCGTCAGCAGGACGAGCCAGAGCGAGACCCCGTCCAGGCCCAGGCTGTAGGCGATCTTGCCGCCGGCGAGCCAGGGAGCGTGCTCGACGAACTGGTCGGCGCCGTTGCCCGTCTCGAAGTACCGCAGCAGGTGCAGGGAGAGGACGAAGTCGACCAGCGCCGCGCCCAGGGCGAGCCGCCGAGCCGCGCCGGGCGTCCGCCCCGCGGCGAGGACCAGGACGGCCCCGAGCGCGGGCGCGAAGGCGACCCAGGTCAGGATGTGGTCCGTGATGAAAGCCAAGGCCGGCCCTCCCCTAGATCGTCAGTGCCAGGTACAGGACGAACGCCGCCGCGCCGAGCGCGAAGACGTACGCGTAGAAGCGCAGCTTGCCGTTCTGGAACAGGCGCAGCAGCGCGCTCGTGATCGAGACCAGCAGCGCGGTGCCGTTGACCAGCAGCCCGTCGATCAGGCCGGTGTCCACGGCGCGGAAGAGCACGCGGTCCGACAGCGCGTAACCCGGACGCACCAGGGACGCCTCGTAGCCTTCGTCCACGTAGTACTTGTTCAGCAGCACGCGGTGGGGCCTGCCGCCGGCGAAGGCGTGCAGCTTCCCGGCCAGCGTCGCCCGGCCCACGTAGGCGCGGTACCCGGCGTACAGGCCGAGCAGGGCCAGCGAGAGGGAGGCCGCGGCCAGGAGCCATTCGGTGGAGGCGGCGGCGTGCGTGGCGGCGCCGTGTGCTGCGGCGCCGTGCGCCGCGTCGGCGCCGTGCCCGCCCGCCCCGGCTTCGAACACCGGCGCCAGCCACTGCTCGAAGCGGTTGGCGCCGCCCAGGAAGTGGGGCCAGCCCAGCCAGCCGCCGACCACCGACAGGGCGGCCAGGATCACCAGGGGCACGGTCATCGTCGCCGGGGACTCGTGGACGTGGTGCCGCACCTCCTCGCTGGCGCGGTTGTCGCCGAAGAAGGTCAGCACGACCAGGCGCATCATGTAGAACGCCGTCAGGCCCGCGCCCAGGAAACCCACGACCCACAGGCCGGGGTTGCCCTCGCTGAAGGCCTTCCAGAGGATCTCGTCCTTGCTGAAGAAGCCGGCGAACGGGAAGACGCCCGCCAGCGCGACCGTCCCGATCAGGAACGTCGGCCAGGTCACCGGCAGCTTGCGGCGCAGCCCGCCCATCAGGCGCATGTCCTGCTCGCCGCTCATGGCGTGGATGACCGAGCCGGCGCCCAGGAAGAGCAGGGCCTTGAAGAAGGCGTGGGTCATGACGTGGAAGATGCCGGCGGCGAAGGCGCCCACCCCGCAGGCCAGCATCATGTAGCCCAACTGCGAGACCGTCGAGTAGGCCAGCACCTTCTTGATGTCGTTCTGGGTCAGGGCGATGGTCGCCGCGAACAGGGCGGTGACGGCGCCGACGACCGCCACGACCGTCATGGCCGTCGGGCTCAGGACGTAGACCATGTTCATGCGGGCGATCATATAGACGCCGGCGGTGACCATCGTCGCGGCGTGGATCAGCGCCGAGACGGGCGTGGGGCCGGCCATCGCGTCGGGCAGCCAGACGTAGAGCGGGATCTGGGCCGACTTGCCGGTGGCCCCGAGGAACAGCAGCAGGGCGATGGCGGTCGCCCAGGGCGCGAGTTCGTGCGTGTGGGCGGCGATCGTCCGGAAGGAGAAGACGCCCTCCCCGCCCCCGAGGTGCGGCAGCAGGGCGGCGCCCAGGACGAACATCCCCAGCAGGAAACCGAAATCGCCGATGCGGTTGACGATGAAGGCCTTCTTGCCGGCGGCGGCGTTCGCCTCCTCGTTGAACCAGAAGCTGATCAGCAGGTAAGAGCAGAGGCCCACGCCCTCCCAGCCCACGAACAGCATGACCAGGTTCTCGCCCAGCACCAGCATCATCATCGCGAAGATGAACAGGTTCAGGTAGGTGAAGAAGCGGTTGAAGCCGGGGTCGTGGGCCATGTAGCCCAGCGAGTAGACGTGGATCAGGAAACCGACGCCCGTGACCACCAGGGCCATGACCGCGCTCAGTTGGTCCATGGCGAAGCCCAGCTCGACCCGCACGCCGGCGATGTCGAGCCAGGTGCCGAGCGAGTCCGCCAGCAGCCGGTGGTGGGGTTCCAGCCCCGCGAGGCGGACCACGGCCGCGACCGAGAGCAGGAACGAGGCGCCCACGGCCGCGCAGGCCAGCAGGCCGGCCGCCCGGCGCGGCATCCGGCGCAGCAGCAGCCCGTTGAGGGCCGCCCCGAGCAGGGGCACCAGGACGATCCACCTCAGCGACGTGTCCAGGGCATGGCTTTCCACGGCGTCACTCCATCAGCGTGTTGAGGTCGTCCACGTTCACCGACCGGCGCAGCCGGTGGATCTCCACCAGGATGGCCAGGCCGATGGCGGCCTCGGCGGCCGCGACGGCGAAGACCATCAGCACGAAGACGTGCCCCGCCAGGTCGCCGTGCAGGCGCGAGTAGGCGGCGAACACGATGTTCGTTGCGCTCAGCATGATCTCGATGCTCATGAACACGATCAGGCTGTTGCGGCGGATCAGGACGCCGGCCATCCCGACCAGGAACAGCGCCGCCGCCAGCGCGAGGTAGTGCGTCAGGCCCACGGTCACGGCTGCCCCTCCTCGTTGCGGCCCAGGGACATCGCGCCCACGATCGCCACCAGCAGCACGATCGAGATCAGCTCGAAGGCCAGCAGGTAGCGGTTCAGCAGCAGCTCCGCCACGGCCGCGGCGGTGCCCGTCACCGGCGTCGCGCCGAAGGACGCCTCGCGCCCCCGCGCCGCCCAGCTGATCAGGATCACCGCGATGGCGGCGGCGGGCAGGGCCAGCAGGGCCTTGCGCCCGACGGTGCGGCCGGCGACCTCGGCGGGCAGGACCGGCCCCTGCAGCATCATGATCACGAAGAGGAACAGCACCATGATGGCGCCCGCGTAGATCAGGATCTGCAGGATGGCCAGGAACGGCGCCGCGAGCAGGGCGAAGACGCCCGCGGCGCAGACGAAGCTGAACACCAGCCAGACGGCCGCCGCCACGGCGCTGCGGCTCGCCACGGTCATCGCCGCCGCGCCCAGCATCAGCGCCCCGAAGAGGTAGAAGAGGAACGTCTCCACGTCAGTCGCCTCCCCGCGCCGTCAGCGCGTGCCGTCCGTCGTGTTGTTCAGCAGGAAATCCTTGTCCACCCAGAACTTCTCGCGGCTGTCGGCCGCGAGGTCGTAGATGCCGGTGTCCATGCGGATGGCGTCGCAGGGGCACGCCTCCTCGCAGAGGCCGCAGTAGACGCACCTCAGCAGGTCGATCTCGAAGCTGGCCGGCGCCTTCTCGATCGCGGGGTCGGGGTGCTCCTCGGCCACGATGTGGATGCAGTCCGCGGGGCAGGCGGTGCTGCACATCATGCAGGCCACGCAGCGCGGGGTGCCGTCCTCCCGCTTCATCAGGCGGTGCCGGCCGCGGAACCGCTCGCTGTAGGCGCGGCGCTCCTCCGGATACTGCACGGTGGGCAGGTCCCCGGTGTGCAGGAGGTTGCGGATCACGTGGCGGATGGTGATGCCGAGCCCGCGGAAGATCTCGCCCAGGTACAGGCGCTCCCCGAGCGTCATCTTGCCGCCGTAGCCGTGGACTTTCCCGTTCATGTCTCCCTTACCCTCCCGGCGGACCGGTCTCAGACGAGCGCCACGACCACCGCGGTCAGGACCAGGTTGGCCAGCGCCAGCGGCAGCATCACCTTCCAGCCCAGGTGCATGAGCTGGTCGTACCGGAAGCGCGGCAGGGTCCAGCGCACCCAGATGAAGAACCAGCAGAAGAAGACGACCTTGCCCACGAAGGCGCCGACCTGCAGCGCGGTCGCCAGCAGCGAGGCGCCGGCGGGGCCGATCTCCCAGGGTCGCAGGGCGAGCGCGGCGAGGCCCGCCAGACCCAGCAGGACGCAGACGCCGGCCATCAGCCCGGGCTCGCGGTCGCGCCCGTCGCCGAACCGGCCGCGCTCGCGCGACGCCCGCCGCAGGTACAGCGCGGCGGCCAGGGCGCAGATCGCGACGTGGGCGGCCAGCAGCAGCGGCAGCAGGACGCCGGCGCGGGCCTCGATGACGGCGCGGGGCAGCCAGGGGATGTTCCAGCCGCCGAAGTAGAGGGTCGCGATCAGGGCCGAGGCCACCACCAGGTTCGTGTACTCGGCCATGAAGAACAGGGCGAACTTCATGGAGCTGTACTCGAGGTGGTAGCCGGAGACCAGCTCCGACTCGCCCTCGGGCAGGTCGAAGGGGTTGCGGTTGGTCTCGGCGAAGGCGGCGGTCATGAACAGGATCGCGCCCAGGGGCTGGATCACCACGCCCCAGCGCGGCAGGAAGCCCCAGAGCAGCACGCCCTGCCCGGCCACGACGTCGGTCAGGCGCAGGGACTGGCTGACCAGCAGCAGGCCCATCAGCGCCAGCCCCATGCTGATCTCGTAGCTGATCATCTGCGACGTGGAGCGCACCGCGCCGAGGAAGGTGTACTTGTTGTTCGAGGCCCAGCCGCCCATGACGATGCCGTAGGTGCCCAGGCTGGCGATGGCCAGCACGTAGAGGATGCCCACGTCGAGGTCGGCCACCACCAGCGGGATCCGCCGGCCGCCGACCTCCAGGTAGTCGCCGAAGGGGATCACCGCGTAGGTCAGCAGCGAGACGAAGAAGACCAGGAAGGGCGCCAGCGCGTACAGGACGCGGTGGACCCCGGCCGGCCGCACGTCCTCCTTGAACAGCAGCTTCAGGACGTCGGCGATGGGGTGGATCAGGCCGGCGAGGCGGATGCCCGCGATGCCCGCCCGGTTCGGCCCCGTGCGGTCCTGGATGAAGGCCGAGCCCTTGCGCTCGGCCCAGATCAGCACGGGCACCAGCCCGAGGATCACCGCCAGGATGAAGGCCATCTTCAGGAAGGTCGTCAGCACGAGGTCCGTCATCGCTCACCTCCGGAGCCCGTCGCGACGGCGTCGGGGACCAGGCCTTCGGGCGGCAGGACGGCGAGGTCCGCGCCCGCCAGGGCGGGCACGCGGCCGGCGACCCAGCGGCGCAGGTCCGGCAGGGAGGCCGGGGCGTCGGTCGCGCCGGCCGCCGCCAGCCAGTCGGCCAGGAAGCGCCAGTCCTCCAGGGCGAGGCCGGGCCGCGCGATCGCGCGGTGCGACGCCTGCACGCGGCCCTGCCGGTTCACGAGCAGTCCGTCCTTCTCGGCCCAGGCGCTCAGCGGGATCACGATGTCCGCCGCTTCGGCCGTGGCGCTGCGGTGGGTGCCGAGGTGGATCACGGTCCGGCCGGCGACCGCCTCGCGCCAGCCGGGCGCGTCGGCGGCGGGGTCGGCGCCGTAGACCAGCACGGCGCCCCGCGCGGCGCG
>JAURXS010000463.1 GCA_030654305.1 bacterium
CGCGGAGGGCGTCGTCGTTTCGCGGACGCGCTCCTCGCCTGCGATCATCCGGCGGTCTTCTCGAAGGTCGCGGCATCGACGCCGGCGACGGCCGCCAGGCGGACGACCGCGTCCTCGAGCGGCCCGAGGGAGACGTCGGCCCCGGAATAGCGCTCGTAGTAGCCGAAGGGGTTGTCCAGGTCCCTGATGAGCATGAGCAGGAACACCATCAGGTACGTGATGACGATGACGAAGAACAACGACTCGTAGAACGGCTCGATCTTCGCCAACACGAGACCGAGGCACAGCAGCACCGTGGTGATGTCGGCCAGCAGGTAGCCGGCGGACACGAAGGATGTCTCCCTGATCGTGTGGATGCGGATGATCGAGCGCCGCAGGTTGCTCTGCTCCTGCTTCAGCCTGGCCACCAGCGTCGCCTGGGACCACTGCTCCATCAAGGCCAACCGGGGCGTGAGCTCGTTGAGGTGCTCCAGCAGGACCGCCGTGCGCTGCCGCTTGTGGAACCATTCCAGGATATCGCGGCCCAGCCGCGCCAGGGCGACCAGACAGGCGTCGACGTCGGCCTCCGGCTTGACGATCCTGATGGCGGACACTTCCTGCGCCAGGTTCTCGAGGCAGGCGCCCAGCTCCCCCGGCAGGCGCTCGCTCTCCTTGTAGTCGGACAGGACGCCGCTGAGCAGGAACCCCATGAGGAAGATGTTGGCGGCGACGATCCCGGAAAACAGGGGGTTGATCGAGATCACTTCCCATCCGAGGTAATGCACGAGGATTTTCAGGACCAGGACGACGGCGACGAGCGAGCCGACGCGCGACAGGAGCCGGTAATGTATGCCGAATCGCATGGGTTCCTTTCGATTCATGCGGCCGCCGATTCGTCGCAGGCGCTAAGCGCCCGGGATGACGATGATCACGCCCGACACGGTCGCGGCGTCGACGATCTCGATGACGCCGGCAGCGTCCCAATCGGGCGTGGCGGGGTACCAGGTCGCGCCGGGAGGCGGGATCCCGGACTCGTCCCAATAGATGTCCGCCGGCACCGCCCCCACCTTGAAGCTGCCTTCGGGCAAGCCTCTGAACGCGAAGTCGGGATCGCCGGGGTACACTTGGTAATGTGCCCATTCCCGGCACGAATCCGCCGCGTACACGAAGATCACATAGTCCTCGTCCTCATCCGTGGCGGCCGGCAACTCCAAGCTCCCGGCGATCACGCCGCCGGTCTCGAAGACCAGATCGAGCGTGACGATGTCGCCGGGCTCGTCGATCGTGATCGGCAGGGCCGCGGCGGGAGTCGCCGCGCGGTCGTACCACTGGGGCCGCCAGGCGAACCTGCCGGCGGCAGATGCATCGTAATCGATCCGCAGCAGGAAGGTGCCGGGGCTCAGGTTGGGGATGCCGATCTCGTGGTAGTCCGAGAAATAGACGGCATGACGTCCGAGCAGCTCGGTGCCGGTCGCATCGTAGATGCAGCACCATGCACTGCCGAAACCGTCGGGTGGATCCGCGACGAGGAGGTGCAACCCGCACTGCAGGTACTCGAGGCCCGTGAGCGTCTCCCCCGGCCCGAGGGTGAAGACCTGAGCGGACTCGAATCGCGGCCCGCCGAACCAGTTCCCGGTGTCGTTGTAGTGGGTGACCTGCAGCTTGAACTCGGCCGGCAGGAGGAGATCGAGGCAGAAAGCGCCGTCCCCGTCGATCGCGAGGCGGTCGATCAGCACCAGCGAGTCCAGGTCCACCACCGAGAGCTCGGGGTTGTTCCCCGATCCCAGGTCCAGCCAGGCGCCGCCGATGCGGCCCTCGACACGCAGGGGTTCGACCGCGACCGGACAGTTGGCCCGCGACACCGCGCCGGCCGGCACGTCGAATCGCGTCGCGGCGGCGACGTCGCGGGTGCCCGGCAGCCAGACCGGTTCACAGGCATACGCGCGGTCTTCGTCCCACGGGATGCCCACTCCGAGCAAGACCCGATACTCGCCGGGCACCAGGGTCACCGGTTGCATGAGGTACCAGCCATTTTCGACCGTCGCGAGACGCCCGGCGCAGGGATTGGCGGGATCCACGGCCCCGTCCGGTCCGGACACATAGAAATGAACGAAACCCCTGTACCCTTCGAGACCGGGTGGGAACATCAGGTCCAGGTCCAGCGAACCGAGGGCGAAATCGATCCGGACCGGCGAGATCGCCGCGGCGACCGGGATCGTGTCGGCAGCGGCGTCATCGTAGACGAGTCGAGGCTCGGCGTGGTAGATCCTGTCGCTGGTGCCGTCCACTCGCAAGTAGACCAGGTAATTCCCGGCCGGCACGTCCATGCCGTAAGAACCGTCGTCCCCCACCTCGACGCTGCTCTCGAATCGATCCCGGTGATCGTCGTTCAGCCGCTCGAAGTAGACCACGGCCTCGACAGGCGTCACACCGGTGGTCACGCGACCTTCGAGGCGGCCGGCCGGGACCCCCGCCCAGGGATCGCCGAACTCGGCGCATCCGGACACGACCGCGAGGGACAACGCCAGGACAGGCAGCAGGGCGCGGTGCGCACGGCGGGGACGGGTCATGGCCGGCTCCCTCCCGCGAGCGCCGGCAGCGTCCAGGACAGGCCCGTCACGGCGCCGTGGTCGACGATCGTGACCGCGGCCGCGCCGCCGAAGCCGTACGACCCCGGATACCACCACACGACATCGCCGCCGAGCTCGGCGTAAAGGTAATAGTCGCCGTCGGCGAGGCCGCTGAAGGCGAAGGCGCCGTCGCCGGCGTACGACGGCCATGAGCACCACGGCTCGCCCTGCTCGTCGCAGAGCGCGACCTGGACCGACCCGGGATCAGCGCCGCCGGCCTCCAGCACCGCGCCGGCGATCCGGCCGCCCGGCACCAGGGAAACGTCGAGACGGCGGCGCACGCCCGCCGCCACGTCGATGGGCGTGGCGTCGGCCGAGGACGCGGCGCCGTCGTACCACTGACCGGCCCAGGTCTGGCCGTCGCAGATGCCATCCAGCTGCAGCAGGACACGGCCCGGCTCCAGGTTGCCGATCCGGATCGGGTTCTGCCACGTCACCTTGGACATCAGGATGTTCCCCGCTTCGTCCCTGATGCGGATCCTGGTGGAGCGCCGCACCAGGTCGCCCGGTCCCTCCAGCCAGACCTCGAGCCCGCCCTCGACCGCATCGACACCCGTGAGACGATCGCCCGCCTGCAGGGCGAACACGGCGGCGGCGGCGAACGAATCACCTCCATGCCAGCGGTCCGTCGAGTTGCAATCGAACCGCAGCCGGACGTCCAGCGGGAAGGGCAGGACGAGCACGAAACGGCCATCGTCGTCGCAAAGCACGCTCGAGACCGCGCGGGATTCCGACACGAAGGCGGTCACGGACATCGAGAGCGCCGGCTCCACCTGCCTGCTGCCCGTCACCCGGCCGGAGATGGTGGCGTAGGTGTTCGTGAAATCCGCCTCGTAGACGGCCGTGGATTCCAGCCCCACGACCAGGGTGTCGGCCGTCGCCGCTTCCAGCGAGCCCGGCAGGTAGATCGGGTCGTTGGAGTACGAACCGGAAAACGACAAGACGTAGGAACCGGGCTCGACGGCCTGGATTTCGAACTCCACCCACCCGTCCTCCACGTAATCCCTGTCCCCGCCGTCGTAGATGGTGTCGTTCTTGAGACCCAGGTAGCAAGAACGGGCCTCCCATTCCGGAGGCACCCGGACCCGGACCCGGACTTGCCCCCGCCGCAGTTCGTGATAAAGGACGGAGGGTTCGATCTGCACGGTGTCGGCTCGGCTGTCGCCCGTAGAGCCCAGATCGGAGTATCTGGTGTCCAGGGTGTAGCGGCCGGTCGGCAGTTCCAACCGGTACCAGCCCGTGGAGTCCGACTGTGTCTCGACGTGGATCCGATCGTCGTAGCTGTTGTGGGTGCCGATCGCGATCCTATCGGCGGCGATCGTCATGACCTGGCCCTGCCCCGCGACGAGCACGTAGCCCTCGACGGCGCCGACCTCGAACAGGGCGACGTCGGGCTCGGGCTCCCCCGTGCAGGAGACGAGC
>JAURXS010000464.1 GCA_030654305.1 bacterium
ATGTCCTGTTCTGGATCGTGGCCGTCGGCATGGTGGCCCTGCGTAACGTCGACATCGCGAGGCTGGGCGGGCAGACCGAGGACTGCGAGCCGGCCGACATGCGGGATTGGCGGCGGTATTTGATGGCGGTGGGGTTGGCTGGGGCGGGTCTGTGGGCCCTCGCGCACACGATTCTGGTCGGATTTATGAAATAACTTGTGTCGTGAAGACTGCCCTAGGACAGGTGGGCTGGATCGTCGACTTGTCTCCGCCGCCTGTACAGCTTGAGTGCCTCGAACCAAAGGACGCACAGCAGGCCGGCCCCGGCGCTGAGCGCCAGGTCTTTCGGGTGCAGCGGCGCGAAGTGGAACATCCGCTGCGCGAACGGGAGGTACAGGATCGCGGCCAGGAGCGCCAGCGTGCCGCCGGTCACCCAGCGGAACGCGGTGTTGGGGACGCGGAGCATGGTGAAGAGCGACCTGTTCCACGAGCGGTTGACGAGGATGATCACGAGAAATGCCAAGACGAGCGTCGTGAAGGTGAGGGTGCGGGCGGCGTCCGGCGTGTGGCCGGTTCTGGCGATCAGGTAGACCGCCACGCAGGCCGCCAGGACGCTCATCCCCTGCAGGACCGAAAGGCCGACCGTGCGCAGGGAGAACAGCCGCGTGTCCGGGTCTCGCGGCGGGCGTTGCATGACGTCGGATTCGGCGTCCTCGGCCTCGAAGATGAGCGTGCAGGACGGATCGATGATCAGCTCCAGGAAGACGATGTGGATCGGCAACAGCAGCAGCGGCCAATCGGCGAAGAAGACCGGCAGCATCGAAAGGCCGGCGATCGGCACGTGCACCGCGAAGATGAAGGCGACGGCCTTCTTGATGTTGTCGAAGATCCGTCGGCCGAGGCGCACGGCGGCGACGATGGAGGAGAAGTCGTCGTCGAGCAGCACCAGCGCCGCGGACTCGCGCGCGACGTCGGTGCCGCGACCTCCCATCGCGATGCCGATGTGGGCGGCCTTGAGGGCGGGGGCGTCGTTGACGCCGTCGCCGGTCATGGCGACCACCTCCCGGTTGGCCTTGAGGGCGTTGACGAGGCGCAACTTCTGCTCCGGTACGACGCGGGCGAAGACCTGCACGTCCCGGATGCGCCGGGCGAGTTCCTCGTCCGACATCCCGTTGAGTTCCGGGCCCGTGATCACCGCCTCGCAGTTCTCGAGGCCCGCCTGGCGCGCGATGCTCTGCGCCGTGGCCGGATAGTCGCCGGTGATCATCACGACGCGGATGCCGGCGGCCCGGCACTCGGCGACGGCGGCCGGCACGGTCGGCCGCAGCGGGTCCTCGAATCCCAGCAGACCCACGAAGGCGAAGTTCAGGTCGTGTTGCGCCTCGGGGAGGCTCGTCAGGCCCGCCGATCCGCGCGCGACCCCCAGGACCCGCAAGCCCCGGGAAGCCAGTTCCGCGGTCTGCTCGGCGAGGCTCGCGAGTCCGGCGGGATCCAGGTGGCAAAGGTCGGCGATGGCCTCCGGCGCTCCCTTGGTGGCGACGACGATCTCGCCGCCGTTCCCGGTGTCCCAGGCGTGGCTCACCGCGAGCAGTTCGGGTGTGAGCGGGTACTCCCGCGCGAGCGACCAGTCGGGATGCAGGTGCTCGCTGCCTCCGAGGTGGCCGGCGCCCGCCGCGTGCAGGGCGCGTTCCATGGGGTCGAACGGATCGGGCTTGCTGGCCAGGATCGCGCTTTCGAGCAGGGAGTGCAGTTCCTCGGGCAGGGGGGCGGCGAGGTCGGCGAGATCGACGGAGAGGGCGGGCGACGCGAGTCGGCGCAGGGTCATCCGGTTCTGCGTGAGGGTTCCCGTCTTGTCGACGCACAGGACGGTGGCCGCCCCGAGGGTCTCCACGGCCGGCATGCGGCGCGTCAGGACGTTGCTGCGCGAGATGCGCCAGGCACCGAGGGCGAGGAAGATCGTCAGCACGACCGGGAATTCTTCGGGCAGGACGGCCATGGCCATCGCGATCCCGGCGAGGAGCCCGTCCTTCCAGGCTTGCCCGTCGCCGCCGCGGGTGTAGGCGTAGGCGACCACGACGACGAGGCAGGCCGCGAGGCCGGCGACGGCGAACGTCCGCACCAGCCGCGTCGTCTCCTTCTGCAGCAGCGTCGGCTGGGGCTCGACCTGCTGGAGAGCCTTGCCGATCTTGCCCAGTTCCGAGCGCGCGCCCGTGGCGACGACCTCGGCGACGCCCTGGCCGGCCGTGACGAGGGAGCCCGAGAAGACGGAGGGGAGGTCGTCGCCCCCGGGCGCGTCGGGGGTCGCGGCGTCGGCGGACGGGACCTTGCGGACCGGCACCGATTCTCCGGTCAGCAGCGACTCGTCCACGGTCAGGTTGATCCCGCGGCGCAGCAGCGCGTCGGCCGGGATGCGGTCCCCCTCGACGAGCACGACCAGGTCGCCGGGAACCACCTCGCGGCCGGGGATGCGTCGCTGCGCGCCGCCGCGGATCACCAGCGCGCGGGGGCTCGACAGGTCGCGCAACGAATCCAGGGCCCGCTCGGTGCGGCGTTCCTGGACGACGGTGATCGCCATGACGACGAAGACGAAGCCGAGCAGCATCAGGGCGTCGGCCGGTTCGCCCATGAAGAGGTACAGGGCGCCCGCGGCGACCAGCATGAGGAACATCGGCTCGCGGGCGACCTCGAGGCCGATGGCGAACAGGCCGCGGTTCTTCTGGGCGGGCAGTTCGTTGGCGCCGTCCCGCCGCAGCCTCGTCTGGGCTTCTTCCTCGGTCAGGCCCTGGAGACCGGCGATCTCGAGGACGGATGCTCCGGCCCTCGCCGACGCGGCTGTCCGATCGGCCGGCTCTGCCGGTGATGGATTCATGAGGCCTCCGGCGGGTGTCCGGGGTCGCAGGTTCGACGTTCGAGCCGCGGCGTCCCGGGGACGGCCGCGGCTCATGATATCCGATCGGCGTTCGGCAATCTACTCCGTCGTCTTGCCGTCGAACTGCTCGGTGTCGGCTTCCGCGTCGTCGCGGGTGTGGTGGACGACGCCGTCGCGGTGGTTCGGCGGTGCGTAGAGCGTGTAGATCTTCAGCGGCATGGTGCCGGTGTTGACGATGTTGTGATTCGTTCCCGCCGGCACGAGCACGGCGAATCCCGCGCGGATCTCCGTGTGGACGCCGTTGAGCACGGCGACGCCGGCCCCTTCCTCCACCCGGAAGAACTGGTCGAGCTTGTGCACTTCCATCCCGATCTCTTCGCCGGGCTTCAGCGCCATGACGACGAGCTGGCAGTTGGTGGCGGTGTAGAGCACCCGCCTGAAGTCACCGTTTTCGACGGCGAGATCCTCGATGTTCTGCACGAATCCCTTCATCGCGACACCTCCCTTCCGCAATCAGGTTCCGAGGAACGTCAGCAGGTCGGCGTTGAGCCGCTCCCCGTGGGTGGCGGTGAGGCCGTGGGGCGCGCCGGCGTAGATCTTCAGGATCGAGCCCCCGACCAGCTTCGACGTGCGCAGCGACGAGGCCGCGAGCGGTACGATCTGGTCGTCGTCGCCGTGGACGATCAGCGTCGGCATGTCGAATTTGGCCAGGTCCGCCGTGAAGTCGGTCTCGGAGAAGGCCCTGATGCATTCGTAGGTGCCCTTGAGCCCGGCCTGCATGCCCTGGCGCCAGAACGAATCGATCGTGCCCTGCGAGACCTGGGATCCGGGCCGGTTGGCCCCGTAGAACGGGCCGCTCGCGATGTCCCGGTAGAGCTGGGAGCGGTCGGAGAGGGAGGCGAGGCGCGTCCCGTCGTACCGCTCGATCGGCACGCCGTCGGGGTTGGACGGCGATTTCAGCATCAGCGGCGGGACCGCGGCGATCAGGGCGACCTTGGCGATCCGCCGCGTGCCGTGCCGCCCGATGTAGCGGGCCACCTCGCCGCCGCCGGCGGAGAAGCCGACCAGGGCGGCGCTCTTCAGGTCGAGCGACTCGATGAGCTGCGACAGATCGTCGGCGTAGGTGTCCATGTCGTTGCCGCCGGAGGGCTGGTCCGACCGCCCGTGGCCGCGCCGGTCGTGGGCGATGCAGCGGTAGCCGTTGGCGACCAGGAACATCATCTGGGACTCCCAGCTGTCCGCGTTCAGGGGCCAGCCGTGGCTGAAGACGACGGGCGGTCCCGCTCCCCAGTCCTTGTATTGGATCCGCGTGCCGTCCTTCGTCTTGATCTTGCTCATCTTCCCCTGCTTTTGGCACGGCGATGGCCGGTGGATGCGTCCGTCCGGCCATCGCCGCCGTGGATCGATCGTCGCCGTCGCGAAGGATTCGCTACGGCTTGTCCATCTCGCGACGGTAGGCCTCCTTGGCCTCGGAAACCGCCCCCCGCGCCGCGTTGACCCGCTGGTGGACCGCGTCGCTCACGGCCTGGCCCTTCTCGCGGGCGTCCTCCTCCAGGGAGGTCGCCGCGTGGCTCACCGCGTCCCGGCCCCGGCGCAGGCCGCGGCTGCCGCCCTCGCGCAGGCGGCGTCGCGTGACCTCGCCCTTGTCCGGCGCCAGCAGGAGCGCGGTGATGCCGCCCACGGCGGCGCCCAGGTCGAACTCCATCAACGTGTTGGTATTGCGTGACATGTCAGCCTCGACTTTCTTCGTAGTATTCGATCCCGTTCGACGGCTCCTCGTCGCGCGCGCGTCCGCGATCACGCCAGGCGAGCAGGCCGGTCCGGACCGCCACGGCGGTTGCCCGCGCGTGACGGAGCAGTTGCCCGAGATCGGATACCTCGGTGATGATGGGCT
>JAURXS010000465.1 GCA_030654305.1 bacterium
GGTGCCGCTCGACGAGGGCGGCGTCGGTGATCGCCTCGAGCGAGTCCACCGAGAAGATCATCTCGCCGCCGGGCTTGAGGATGCGGAAGGCGTGCCGCAGGACGTTCACGTGGTCCGGGATGTGCTCGATCACGCAGATGCTGAAGACGCGGTCGAAGCTGTCGTCCGCGAATCCCGCCTGCTCGAGGGGGACGTCGAGGAAATCCGCCCGGACGCGCCCCGGCAGGTGGCGCGCGAACCAGCGCGCCCGCGCGACGAAGCCGGGGTCGACGTCCAGGCCCGTGACGTGCCCGCAGCGCCGCCCCAGAAGCAGGGTGTGGTTGCCGATGCCGCAGCCGATGTCCAGGACCCGCTCGTCGCCCCGCCAGGCGAGGCCGCGCGTGAGCTCGGCGAACTCGTAGATCTTGAACGGGCTGTAGGTGAAGTAGATGTGCGGGTAGAGGCGCAGCTTCAGCAGCAGCAGCCACAGCAGGTTCTTCACGCGGCACCTCGGCGGTCGGCGGTGGTCGTCAGTTCCGGCGGCTGGCCCGGCGCAGCGTCTCGCGCTCCTGTTCGGTGAGGCTGGCGAGGCCCTCGCGGGAGATCTTCTCCAGCAGGCGGTCGACCTCGTCGCGGGGCTCGGGTCCGGGGGCGGTTCCGGACGCGGGCGGCGGCGCGTCGTCCAGGACGTGGAAGCGGCCGCGGGCCCGCTTGCGGCGGCGCGCGCGGGTGAACTTGCGCCAGAGGCCGTCGCCGACCTTCAGGTAGAGCACGCCGAACAGGATGCCCCCGAGGTGGGCGAGGTGCCCCACGCTCGACGGGGTCCGGGACGCCAGCAGCTCGAAGACCCCCAGGCCGATCACGAACCACTTCACCTTGATCGGGATCAGGAACCACAGCAGCAAGCGGCGCTCGGGGTAGAGCAGGCCGTAGGCGGTCAGGATGCCGTAGCCCGCGCCCGAGGCCCCGATCAGCGGGTGCGCCGCGGTGGACGGCTCGATGCGCGGCATCAGCAGCACGTAGACCAGACCCGCGCCGATCCCGGTGAACAGGTAATAGCGCAGGAAGGCGCGCTTGCCCCACTGGGCGTCGAGTTCCGAGCCGAACATCCAGATCAGGAACATGTTGAAGAAGAGGTGCCAGAAGTTCTGGTGCAGGAACATATAGGTCACGAACTGCCAGAGGTACAGCCGGTCCAGGGCCTGGCGGGGCACCAGCCCGAAGAGGTGGTCGAACGTGTAGAGGGCCGCGCCGTCGCCCAGCAGCCAGCGCAGCGCGAACACCGTGATGTTGGCGGCCAGCAGGGCCCGGACCGTGGGGGTCAGCGGGGGGCCGAAGCTCAGGCCGATCGATTGTCCCGTCCCGTAGGATCGCACGCGTGGGTCTCCCTTGGTCGCTCGCCGGCACCCAAGCTACAACATCGCCGGTCCGCTGGCACGGGAAATGACCGCCGCCGCGAGCCGGGAAAGGAACAGGGCGGGGACCCGCGTCCCCGCCCTGCGCCGTCGCGGGACGATGCCCGCTAGCGGAAGATGGCGTCCATGGCCCGGGCCGCCTCGGGGCTCAGGCCCGCGGCCGCCTTCTCGTCGATGGGGATCCCGTAGGTCGGGTCCCAGGTCAGGTTCGCCAGGTCGATGCTCGGGACCGAGGTGCCCAGCGCCTCGTTGATCGTGGCGATGAACCCGTTGGCCACGTGGCCGTAGCCGCGGTTGTTCGGGTGGATGCCGTCCAGCGAGAAGTAGGTCGTCGCCGCGGCGATGGTCGCGCCGTACTGCGCTTCCAGCGCCAGGAAGTGCGTGGCCTGGCCCGGGGTCAGGGCCGCCAGGGCGGCGTGCGCGTCGTACAGGTGGACGTATTCGCGCTCGTCCACGGCCGTGGCGATGGCCGCGTTGAAGCCCGTCACCGCGTCCTGCACGACCGCCGTCTCGGCGACGTCCAGCGTGTACGCCTCGGGCAGCGGCAGACCGGCCAGGCCCTCGGCGGCGAGGTAGCTCAGCGCCGGGAAGCGGACGAAGACCGCGTCGGCCTCGGTGAACAGGTTGGCGTCCGGGAGCGTGTCGGGGCCCGGCAGGCTGGCCATGGCCCGGAACAGCGCCTTGGGCATGAAGTAGGGCGTGCTGGCGATGTCCGGCACGTTGGCCGTGATGATCACCGGTGCGATGCCCGTGTGGGTGAGGACCGTGTCGGTGACGCGGTCGAGCAGCGCCTCGTACATCACGGCGAAGGCCGCCGGCGGCGTCACGTTCACGCCCAGGACCGGCTCGCCGCTGGTGGCGCCGCCGAG
>JAURXS010000466.1 GCA_030654305.1 bacterium
CGTCGGGGGCCTCGGTCGCGCGCGCGGGCGCGGGCGCGGGCGGCGGCGGCGGGGCCTCGGCGCGGGCGTAGGCGATGCCGCAGGTGACCGTCGCGATCGGCGCCTCGCAGAGCACGCGGTCGCCGAGGCGCAGCCGGTAGATCCCGTCGTCGGTGGCCCTGCCGATGCGCCGGGCGCACGCCCCCTCGTAGAGGTCGGGCAGGGCGAAGTCCTCGTTGTAGACCTTCAGCACCTCGGCCGTGAAGCGGGCCGGCACGGCCAGGCCGTAGCGCTCCTGCGTCTCGGAGCAGGCGATCACGCGCGCGGGCACGTCGTCCCCGGCGACGTGCACCAGGGCCAGGTCGACGTCGCAGCCGAAACCGCCGGCGTCGGCCAGCTCGCTGGTGACGCAGCTGACGCCGCCCGCGCCGAGGTCCTTGAAGCCGACGACGATCCCGCGCTCGCGCGCCAGCCGCAGCACCTCGCGGTTGGCGACGGTCAGCACGCGCTTCAGGAACGGGTCGGGCACCTGCACCGAGCCCTTGTTCTCCATCGCCGCGCCGGCGTCCAGGGTCGCCGAGGCGAAGGCGGCGCCGCCCATGCCGCTCCAGTCGGTGGGCTTGCCGACCAGGATCAGGTCGTAGGGCTCCCCGCGGGCCTGCGCCGGCACTGCGGAATGCGTGATGTGGTCGGCCGGCACCAGGCCCAGGGCCACCACGTTCACCAGGCAGTTGTCGTCGAAGGAGGGGTGGAAGTAGACGTCGCCGCCCAGGTTCGGCACGCCCAGGGCGTTGCCGTACTCCCAGATGCCGGTGACCACCTCGCGCGCGATGTCCAGCCGGTGCGCCCCGCCCTCCCCCAGCGGCCAGCCGAAGCGCAGCGGGTCCAACACGCCGATCACCTCGCCGCCCATGCAGTAGACGTCGCGCACGATGCCGCCGATGCCGGTGGCCGCCCCCTCGACGGGCATGACCTGGCTGGGGTGGTTGTGGCTCTCGTGGGCGATGATGACGCCCCAGCGCACGCCGTCGACGGTGCCGAAGTCCACGATGCCCGCGTCCTCGACCGGCCCGACGATGACGTTGCTGCCGGTGGTCGGCAGGAACTCCTTGAGCGTGGGCCGGCTGCTCTTGTAGGAGCAGTGCTCGCTCCACATGGTGTCGAACAGGGTCAGCTCGGTGAGCGTGGGGTCGCGGCCGAGCAGCTCCCGGACGCGGCGGGCCTCGGCGGCGTCGAGGGTCAGGGCGTGGGCGCGCAGCGCCCGCACCAGCGCCGCGTCGTCGAGGGCGGCGACGCCGACGGTGTCGAAGGAGGGGTCGCGGGTCATGCCTGCTCCTGTCGTCCCTATTCCTGAGCCAGGGTCCTCGCGAACAGCTGCCCGACGTGGCGGCGGTGCCAGGCCGGGTCGAAGCAGCGGTCCAGGTCGGCCGCCGTCAGCCTGTCGGACACGACCGGGTCGCTCCGCAGGGCCTCGCGGAAGTCGGCCCCCTCGTCCCAGACGCGCATCGCGCAGCGCTGCACCGCGGCGTAGGCGTCCTCGCGCGTGGCGCCGGCGCGCACCAGCGCCAGCAGCACCGTCTGGCTGTAGACCATGCCCCGGGCGCGGTCCATGTTCTCGAGCATGCGCTCCGGGAACACGACCAGCCCCGCGACCAGCCAGGTCATCTTCTGCAGCATGTAGTGCAGGAGGTGGCAGGCGTCGGGGAAGATGATCCGCTCGACGCTGCTGTGGCTGATGTCGCGCTCGTGCCAGAGCGCGACGTTCTCCATCGCGGTGTGGGCGTAGCCGCGCAGCAGGCGGGCCATGCCGGTGATCCGCTCGCTGACGATGGGGTTCTTCTTGTGGGGCATCGCCGAGGAGCCCTTCTGGCCCGCGCCGAACGGCTCCTCGACCTCGTGGACGTCGGTGCGCTGCAGGTTGCGGATCTCGACGGCCATCTGCTCCAGCGTCGCGCCGGCCAGGGCCAGCGCGTTCAGGAAGGCCGCGTGGCGGTCGCGCTGCAGCACCTGCGTCGCCACCGGGGCGACCGCCAGGCCCAGGCGCCGCATGGTCTCGGCCTCGACCTCGGGGTCGAGGTGCGCCATGGTCCCCACCGCGCCGGAGATCTGCCCGACGGTGACCTCCTCGATGGCCGCGTCCAGGCGGCGCAGCGAGCGCCGCAGGGCCGACCAGTACACCAGCAGCTTCAGGCCGAAGGTGGTGGGCTCGGCGTGGATGCCGTGGCTGCGCCCGACCATGACGGTGTCCTGGTGCTCCAGGGCGCGGGCCTTGACCGTCGCCATCAGCGCGACCAGGGCCGCCCGCAGCACCAGGCCCGACTCGTGGAGCTGCACGGCGAAGGCCGTGTCGGTGAGGTCGGAGCTGGTCATCCCCTCGTGAACGTGGCGCGACTCGGGGCCGATGTGTTCGCCGAGGTTCGTCAGGAAGGCGATGACGTCGTGCTGGACGGTCTCTTCGATCTCCAGCACCCGCGCCTCGTCGAAAGCGGCCCGCTCGCGGATGAGCCGGGCCGCCTCGGGGGGGATCTCGCCGCGGTCGGCGCGGACCTCGCAGACGACGACTTCGACCTCCTGCCAGATCTCCAGCTTGCGGCGGTTCGACCAGATGGCGAGCATGGCCGGGGTTTCGTAACGGGGAATCACGCCGCACCTCGATCCCGGGGTTCGAGAGAAGCCAACTTGCACAATATCAACATCTTGCAGCCCTCTCCGTCGTGACGTCGACGGGGGACGAACGGGCAGTCGGGTCCGGACCCGCGCAACATAACCGATCGTTTGGGGGAAGGAAAGCGTGTTTCCGGCCGGTCAGGAGGCCGCGTTCCGCCGCCGCTGCGGGTCCTCCTCCAGGACGATCGTCCCGGAAAAGCGCCGCCCGTCGCGGATGGCCGTGAACTCCAGCCGGGTGCCGACCTTGGCCTCGTAGACCAGCCGGTTGAAGGTGTCGACGTCGGCCAGTTCGATGCCGTTGATCGTCAGCAGCACGTCGTAGGGGACCAGGCCCGCCTTGGCCGCCGGCGAGCCCGTCGTCACGTCGCGCACGACGAAGCCGTGGGCCTCGTCCATGCCCAGCGCCTTGGCGATGGCGTCGTTGACCGGCAGGATGCCGAAGCCGACGTAGGCGCGGCGGAAGTAGCCGTACTGGTCCACCTCGCGCAGGATCCAGCGGGCGCGGTCGATGGGCACGGCGAAGCCGAGGCCGATGCTGCCGCCGCTCTCGGTGAAGATGAAGGTGTTGATGCCGACGACCTCGCCGCTGCTGTTGACCAGCGGGCCGCCGCTGTTGCCGGGGTTGATCGCGGCGTCGGTCTGGATCATGCCCAGGAAGATCTGCTGGTCCGAACCGGTGCGCTTGATGTCGCGGTTGACGGCGCTGACCACCCCGACGGTCACCGTCGGCTGCGTGTCGGCCAGCAGGTAGCCGAAGGGCGAGCCGATGGCGATGGCCCACTCCCCGATGTAGAGGCGCGTGTCCTCGGCGGCCATGACCGCCGTCGGCAGGTCCGACGGCACCTCGCCGGCGATCTGCAGCAGCGCCAGGTCCCAGGTCGGCACCATCTCCAGCACCTGGGCCGTGAACTGCCGGCCGTCGTGGAGCGAGACGAGCAGCTCGTCCGCGTTCTCGACCACGTGGACGTTGGTCAGGATGTGGCCCTGCTTCGAGACGATGACGCCCGAACCCAGGTTCGAGACGTCCTGGCGGAAAGCGCGCTGCGGGAACATGCCGGGGTAGAAGCGCTCGAAGTACTCCCAGCCGCGCGGGGCGAGCGTGCGCGTGACCGTCCGGTGCTGGATGGCGTTGATGCTGACCACCGTGGGCGCGACCCGCTCGGTGGCCGTGACGATGGCGTTGCGCCGTCCCTGCTCGATCGCGGCCGGCGAGCCGACCGGGACCTCGCGCACCACGACCGTGTCGCGGCCGTCGGCGACCGTCGCGGGCGCGACGGTCCGGCGGCCCAGCAGGAAGGCCGAGCCCAGCAGCAGGCCGAACAGCAGGCCGATGACGATGCCGGTCCAGACGGGCGCCTTGCGCACGGTTCACCTCCGGGGCGCGCCGCGGCGCGCGTTCCCGTTTTCAACGCGTCAGCCCTGCAGCTTGTTCCAGTCCTTCATGAAGGCGGCGATCCCCTGGTCGGTCAGCGGGTGCTGGACGAGCTGCTTGATGACCTTGTGGGGGATCGTGGCGATGTCGGCGCCCAGCAGGGCGGCCCGCACCACGTGGTCGGGGTGGCGCACGCTGGCCACGATGATCTCGGTGCCGATCTCGTACTTCTCGTAGACCTCGACGATGTCCTCGATCAGGCCCATGCCGTCCTGGCTGATATCGTCCAGCCGGCCGACGAAGGGCGACACGTAGGCGGCGCCCGCCTTGGCGGCCAGCAGCGCCTGGCTGACCGAGAAGCACAGCGTCATGTTGACGGGGATGCCCTCGTCGGACAGGGCGCGGGTCGCCTTCAGGCCGTCGATGGTCAACGGGATCTTCACCACGAGGTGCTCGCTGAGCCCGGACAGGCGCCGGCCCTCCTTGATCATCCCCGCGGCGTCGAGCGCGACGACCTCGCCCGAGACCGGCCCCTCGACCAGGTCGCAGATCTCCTTCAACAGCTTGTCGGTGTCCTTGCGGCCGGCGCGGGCCATCAGGCTGGGGTTGGTCGTGACGCCGTCCAGCACGCCCATCGACAGGGCGTCGCGGATCTCGTCGAGGTCGGCGGTGTCGATGAAGAACTTCATGGGGTCGCCTCCGGGGTCGCGGTTTCGGCAGGATCTCCAGGGTGGTCGGGGTCATCGAGCTCGGGCGGGTAGCCGACGCCGGCCAGGTACAGGCCGCAGGCCGGAGCCATCCCGCCGGCGACGCGCCGGTCGCGGGCCTCCAGGATCGCCGTGACGTCCTCGGGGCGGCGCCTGCCCGCGCCCACGTCCACCAGCACGCCGGTCATCGTGCGCACCATGTGGTGCAGGAAGCGGTCGGCCCGGACGTGCAGGATAGCCGAGCCCTCGGCCCACTCCAAGCGGCAATCGGTCACGTCGCAGTCGTTGGTCGGGTTGAGCGACGCCGTCTTGCACAGGCTGCTGCAGTCGCGACGGCCGCGGAACAGGAGGCAGGCGGCGTCCATGGCGTCGCGGTCCAGCGGCTCGCCGGGGCACCAGGCGAAGCGGCGGCGGAACAGGTCGCCCTCCAGGTCGAGGCGGTACTCGTAGCGGCGCCAGCGCGCCGAGAAGCGCGCGTGGAACGCGGGGCTCACCTCGCGCACGTCCAGCACCTGCACGTCGCGCGGCGCGAAGCGGGGCAGGACGCGCACCAGGCGCGCCACCTCGTCGGCGTTCAGGCCCCGGGCGTGGGAGGTCTGCCGCAGGGCGTGGACCCCGGCGTCGGTGCGGCCGGCGCCCGGCGGCATGCAGGGCCGTCCGAGCAGCCGCTCCAGCATGAGGGCCAGCACGCCCTGGACGGTGCGCAGGTCGAGCTGCCACTGCCAGCCGTGGAAGTCCGTGCCGTCGTAGGCCAGGTCGATGCGCGCGGTGCGGTCCAACTCAAACGCTCCGAGAACGCGCGGCCAGCAGGTCGGCGATCTGCACGGCGTTCAGGGCCGCGCCCTTGCGCACGTTGTCGGCCACGACCCACAGCAGGACCACCTCGGGGCGGCCCTCCTCCCCGCGCACGCGCCCGACGAAGACCGGATCGGCGCCGTCGGCCTCCAGCGGCGTGGCGTAGCCGTGCGGCGACTCGGCCACGACCAGCCCGGGGGCGGCGCGCAGGGCGGCGACCACCTCGTCGCGCGGCGCGGACCGCCCGCAGACGCAGCGCACCGCGGCCGCGTGCCCGGTCCAGACCGGGACGCGCGTGGCCAGGCAGGTCACCGCGAGCTGCGGCAGGCCGAGGATCTTGCGCAGCTCGCGCCCGACCTTGGCCTCTTCCTCGAAGCTGCCGTCGGGCAGGGCGGCGCCGATCTCCGGCAGCACGTTCAAGGCGAGGCGGCGGGGGAAGGCGCCGGTGCCGGTCACCGCGGGCGAGGCGTGCCCCTCGCGCAGGCCGGGCAGGCAGGACGACAGCTCGACGGCCAGCGCCTGGCGGGCGCGCCCGCCCGCGCCGGAGGCCGACTGCATGGTGGTGACGTGGCAGGCCTTCAGGCCGAAGGCCCGCTGCAGGGGCGCCACCGCGGCGGCCACCTGGATCGTGGAGCAGTTCGGGTTGGCGATGATCCCCGGGCGCTGCGGCAGGGCGGCGGGGTTGATCTCCGGCACCACCAGCGGCACGTCGGGGTCCATCCGCCAGGCCGAGGAATTGTCGATGACCCACGACCCGGCCTGCGCGAAGCGCGGCGCGTAGGTGCGGCTGGCGGCGCCCCCGGCGCTGAACAGGGCCATCCGCACGCCGTCGAGGCCCGCGGAGGCGGCGTCGGCGCAGACCACCGCACGGCCGCGGAACGTCAGGGTCGTGCCCGCCGAGCGGGCGCTGGTCAGCAGCAGCGGCGGCTCGTCGACCCAGTCGCGGGTCTCGAGCATCGTGAGCATGGTGCGGCCCACCAGACCGGTGGCGCCGAGCAGGGCGGTGCGCATGGGAGGGCTCCCGGATTCTCGGTGCGGAGGCGCGGCGAAGGCTGCAGTGTAGCAACGGGAGCCCCGGCGGTCAAAGGCCGCGGCGTGGACACCGTCGCGGGGGGATGCTAGGGTGGGGCGGCCCCGAACCGGAGGAACGGCATGCGACGGGTCCCGACATCGATCCTGCTGCTCGCGGCGGCCGTCGCGCTGGCCGCCGGCTGCTCCCCGCCCACGGACCGCGCCGCCAAGCAGCGCGTCCTGCTGCGCTGGGAGGACCGCCGCCTGGCCGACGCCGATTCCCTGTCCGCCTTCCTGCGCGACGGCGACGCCCACGTCCGTCTGGCCGCGATGCGCGCCGCCGGCCGCATCGGCCGCACCGGCGCCCTGACCGAACTGATCGCCGGGCTGGCCGACGCGAGCCCCACCGTCCGCATCGCGGCGGCCGAGGCGCTGGGCCTGGTCGGCGACGCTTCGGCCGCCGAGCCCCTGATCCGGGCCCTGGAGGGCAACGGCCTCGAGGTGCGCCGCGCGGTGCTGTTCGCGCTGGCGCGCGTGCGCAACGACGGCGCGGCCCTGATGGCCGTCGCCCGCGACGGCACGCGCGACGAGGCGGCCCTGGCCTGGAACGCCCTGCGCGACCGCGCCGCCGACGCCGACTCCACGGACCTGGCCGACGCCGTCCGCGGCGGGCTGGAGCGTCCCGAAGTCGACGTGCTGTGGCGCGTCCTGCGCTGCGCCGAGCGGGTGCCGGTGCCCGGCCTCGTCGCCGACGTCGCGCCCTTCGCGCGCCACCTCGACGCCCAAGTGCGGGTGCATGCCTGCCGCGCCCTGGCGGCCCTCGGCAGCCAGGGGAACGGCCTCGCCGCCTACGCCGGACTGGTCGCCGGCGGCGAGGACCCGGGCCGCTTCACGCGGCGCGACCGCGCGCGCATCGACGTCGCCCGCCTGCGCGGCCTGGGCCGCCTCGGCGCCGCGGCCCTGCGCGACAGCGCCGACGCCCAGCCGCTGGTGGGGCAGCTCGGCGAGGGCGCGCGCAGCCCCGACCCCCACGTGGCCCGCACGGCGCTGGAGGCCATGGCCGAGGTCGCGGCCGGCACGCCCCTGCCGATCGAAGCGCGCGTCCGCGACAGCCTGCTGCCGGTCTGGCGGCTGCGCCTGCTGCAGGTCGCGCAGAACGGCTGCGGGCCCGCGGTGACCGAACCGGTGGTGCGCGCGGCGGCCGCCCGCGCCTGCATCGCCCTGCGCGGCGCGGGCGTCCAGGACCAGCCGTTCTGGCCCGCCCTGACCGCCGACACCCATCCCCTGGTGCAGGAGGCGGTCTGGGACGGCCTGCTGCGCCACGCGCTGGACCCCGACCAGGTCGCCGCGCGCTGCGGTGAGCTGGACGCGCTGGCGCCCCGCCTGCGCCTGATCACCCTGGACGCCCTGCCGGCGGCACTGGCCCGCCTCCGGCAGGAAAGCCACGCCCCCGCCGCGCAGGCCCGCGCCCGCGAGGCCGTGGAGACGGCCCTGCGCCGGGTCGCCCTCGGCGCCGACCCCTACGCCGCGGCTACGG
>JAURXS010000467.1 GCA_030654305.1 bacterium
ATCCCCGCGGGCTCGCTCGAGATCGAGATGCTGCCCATCGACTGGACATTTTGGTGCTACAAGTGCGGCGGCATGATCTCCATGCGCACCTGCCCCCACGGCAAGGAAGACCTCCTGTTCCTCTCCGGCACCGCCCTGCGCAAGGGCCTCAGCGAGGGCGGCGAGATCCCGGCCGAGTTCTCGCGGCCCGAGGTGCTGGCGATCCTGAAGGAGTACTACGCGGGGATCGACGCCGCGAACCGCGTCGAGGTCAAGCTGCACGACGCGGCCACCGGCAAGGGGACCGACAAGAAGAAGTGACCGTCCCGCGCTACTCGGCGCAGGGCGGGCACCCGCGGTCCAGCACGATCTCCCAGCGGCCGGCGACCGTGCGCCGCCAGGTCGAGGTGAAGAAGCCGGCCGGCGAGCCGTCGGGCGCGGTGACCGGGCCGCTCGACAGGCCAAGATCCCCCGCAGCGAGCACCGCCACGTCCAGGGGCGCCCAGGCGAAGGGTGCCTCGTCCCCCTCGAAGAAGCGCGCCCACCCGGCCGCGACCGCCTCGCGCCCGCGCATGATCCCCCGGCCCCCGAAGAAAACCGCGTCCTCGGCCAGGAACGACGTGAAGGCCGCGAGGTCGCGGTCGGCCATCGACTTGGCGAAGTCCGTCTCGGCGGCGCGCAGCTCGGCCTCCAGCGCCGCAACGTCGACCGGAGCTTCGTCGGCCGCCACGATGGCCGGCACGAGCAGGGCCGCGAGCAACACCGCGACGAGCGGACGGTGGATCGACGACATGGGAGCACCATCCTGATCTGAGGGAGCCGGTCTACAGCCGAAGGATACGGTCAATATAGGCCCCGGAGCGGGGCTTGTCCCCGTTCGGGACCGTTGCCGGGGGGGCGGCGCGGCGTTATCCTGGAACCCGCAACGAAGCCGCAATCCCGGATGACCATCTCAAGCGAGGAGACACCGTCATGGTCCACGTCCTGCCCGATCTGAAGTACGCGAAGAACGCGCTCGCCCCGCACATCTCGGCCGAGACGCTCGAATTCCACCACGACAAGCACCACGCGGCCTACGTCGCCAACCTGAACAACCTGATCCCGGGCACGGAGTTCGAGAAGCTGTCGCTCGAGGACATCATCCGCCGGGCCCCGGCCGGCGGCGTGTTCAACAACGCGGCCCAGGTCTGGAACCACACGTTCTACTTCGACGGCATGGGCCCCAAGGTCGGCGACGCGCCGTCCGGCGCCCTGGCCGCGGCCATCGACAAGGCCTTCGGCTCCTTCGCGGCGTTCAAGGAGCAGTTCGGCAAGGCGGCCGTCGGCAACTTCGGGTCGGGCTGGACGTGGCTGGCGAAGGCCGGGGACGGCGGGCTGGAGATCGTGAGCACGAGCAACGCCGGCTCGCTGATCACGTCCGACAAGAAGCCCGTGCTGACCATCGACGTCTGGGAGCACGCCTACTACATCGACACGCGCAACGCGCGGCCCAAGTACGTCGAGAACTGGTGGAACGTCGTGGACTGGAACGTCGCGGCGAAGCACTTCGGCGGTTGACCAAAGACGACCCGCGATGACCACGGCCGAACGGCCGGCGCCGCCCCACTTCCTGGGCCTCGGCGTCGAGCGCGGCCGCATCACCGGCGACGTCACCCCGCACTAAAGCGCGCTCGGCGACGACGGCGTCCGCTTCGTCGCCGAGCGCGAGATCCTCGACCACATCCACAACCCCTCGACCCGGGCGCGCGGCGACTACCCGCCCATGCTGGCGCACCGGAGCGCTGGCTCGCGTGAGCCCGCGGCTTGCTAGTCTGGTAGAGCTGGACGGGTGAAACAGGCCTCCCAGAAGGGTACGCAGGAGGGTGAAGGACTCAAATCGTGAACTACGCGTAGGAGATGTGGAGCAACGAATATTGTTCATTCGTAGTGAGAAGGTCATTCTCGATGCGGACCTTGCTGCATTCTATGGAGTGCCGACGAAGCGGCTGAACGAGCAGGTGAAGCGCAACAGGGGACGGTTTCCTGCGGACTTCATGTTCGAACTGACTGGTATCGAAAAAGACGAGGTGGTCGCAAATTGCGACCACCTGTCTAGATTGAAGTACTCCAAGGCTTTACCGTACGCGTTCACAGAACATGGCGCCATCATGGCGGCGAGCGTGCTCAACTCGCAACGAGCGGTCGAAATGAGCGTGTTCGTGGTGAGAGCATTCGTCAAGCTTCGGCAAGCGGTTCTTCAGCACGCAGAACTAGGCCGGCGCCTGGAGGAGCTGGAACACCGGCTCGGCTCGCACGATCAACAGATTGTGGCTCTGGTGGAGGCAATTCGGCGCCTGATGAGTCCTGCGGCCGTGCCCAGGCGGCGACGGATCGGTTTCGGGGGTGGCGAGCCCTGACAGGCGCATGGACCAGTCGAAGGCTCTGTCATGGAACTGGCTTGTGCCTGATCCGCGCCAGCCGGCTTCGCCAGCAACCGTCGCTGGTCATGCGCAGCGATACCCCGCTTCAGCGATGACACCACCAGGTGACGCCCTGGCCGTCCAGAAAGGCCTCGGCGTCGCGGCCGTGCAGCATCGCCAGGGTGGCCAGCACGCCGGCCTCGGTGCAGGTCGGGGCCGCCACGGTCACCGCGCGCGGGGCGTCGCGCACCGGCCAGCCCGTGCGCGGGTTCAGCAGGTGGCCGTAGCGGACGCCGCCGCGCAGCAGGTAGCGCCGCGCGTCGCCGCTGGTGGCCAGCCCTCCGGTCTTCATCTCCAGGATGCGTTCGGCGTGGTCCTCGCGGCCGGGGTCTTCGACCCCCACCCGCCAGGCCGCGCCGTCGCTGCGGGGGCCGGTGGCGCGCAGGTCGCCGCCCAGGTTCACGAGCGCGGCGGCCGGCGCCGCCGCGGCCAGCAGGTCGGCCGCACGGTCGGCCGCGTACTCCTTGCCCAGGCCGCCGAGGTCGATCTCCATGCCCGCCGGCAGCGTGATCACCGGGTTGTGCCAGGCGACCTTCTCCCAGCCGATCAGCGGCAGCAGCGCCTTGACCCGCCCGCGCGAGGGCAGGCGGTCGCTCCCGTCGAACTTCCAGACGCGTCGTAGGATGCCCGAAGTGACGTCGAAGCGGCCGCCGCTGAGGGCGTGGCACTGTGCGGCGAGGTCGAGCAGCCGCGCGGTCTCGTCGTCGATGCGGACGGGGGCGCCGCCGGCAGCGTTGATCGCCCCGACAGCGCTGTCGTCGCGGTAGCGGCTGAACTTGCGCTCGATGCGCAGGACTTCGGCGGCAGCGAGGTCGCAGAGGCGCCGGGCCGACGCCTCGTTGCAGTTCTCGAACAAGACCTCGCAGGGGCCGCCCATGGCCGTGAAGGTCCCGACCAGCAGGTCGCCGCGGCGCAGCACGACGACGGTCACCTCAGGACCCGAACGAGTAGCCCACCTGGAAGATCCAGGCGTCGACGACCGGGAACAGGTCGAAGCCCGCCAGGTCGCCGGGCGCGCCGGCGGGGTGGCCGTCGCCGGACTGGCGGTAGTACTCCACGCGCGCGGTCAGGCGGTGGTCGCGGCCGATGTCGCGGCCGTGCTCCAGTCCGAACGTCCAGGCGCCGAATTCGCCGAGCCGGTAGTCGGCCGTGGCGTGGTCGGGCAGCGCGGCGCCGTCGAGCAGCCAGCGGGCGTAGAAGTCGGCGGCCGACTGGCGGTAGAAGCGCACGTGGGGCTGCAGGTACTTGCCGCCGCCGCCCAGCGCGACGCGGTCGCGCAGCTCGATGGTGTGCGAGGCGATGCCCCAGTCGTCGGTCATGAAGCGGTAGGAGAGGTCGGCGACGCCGTGGGACAGCTGCCGCTTCACGCGGCCGAAGAGGATGTGCTTGGTGCGCGCGTCGGGGCGGTTCTCGAAGAGCTGGTCGACCGGCGCGCCGCTCGTCGGGTCCACCACGCTGACCAGCTTGTAGGGGTCGGTCTGGTAGCCCGTGACCCGGCTCAGCGAGTAGGTGAACTGGACGAGGGTGGCGCGGTCGATGACCTGCACCAGGCCGAGCATGGCGTCGGCGACGTCCTTGCTGCCGTCGCCGGCGAGCCGCGGCTGGTCCGGGCCGGTCGCCGCCATCGGGGCGAAGGGGATGGGGCGGCCGCCCTCGGGCGTGACCGTGTCCCGCGAGAAAGAGACACCGGCGCTCAGCGTGCGGTTGCGGCGGTCGAAGTCGCGGGTGAACGAGGCGTTGGCGCCCAGCGAGGTGTAGTCGTGCTCGCCGGAGCCGTAAAGGCCGGCCGAGACCGTGGACAGGCGGCCCAGCGGCAGGGTCGCGCCGCCGCTGACCGCGACGCGCGCGTCGCGGAAGGTGTCGTCCAGGGGCGTCTCGCCGGGCGCGGTCGTGTAGCTGCCGCGACCCGACGGTCGCGTGAAGGTCTGGACCGCGGCGCTCGGCACCGAGCCGCTGGCCGAGGCGCCGGTCAGGGCGTCGTAGACGACCTTGAAGTTGGCGAGCCGGCCGGAGCCGAAGTCGTGCCGCGCCTGCAGGACGGTCTCGAGGGCCGAGACCCGGTTGGGCTCCGTGTAGCCGAGGATCGCGGTCTCGACCTCGGTGGCGTGCGAGGTCGCGACGCCGCCGACGCCCGCCAGCGCGCAGGCCGCCGACAGCGCCCCGCGGATCGAGCGGAAGGTGCGTTCAGTTGCAGCCACAGCCGCCACCCCCGAACCCGGCCCCGCCGGTGGAGGCTTCCTTGCTGAAGTAGATGTGCTCGTCGAGCGCGGCGGTGACCGGGTCGCCGTCCAGCCGCATCGAGCGCTGCGCGAGCAGGTCGCGCTCCCAGGGCTGGACGCCGAGGCTGGCGCAGCCGCCGAGCAGGGACGCCGCCAGCACGAGCCCCGCCGTCAGGGCGGTCCTATTTCTTCGCCGCATCGGGCACCCCTACTACCTGCAGCACTTCGGCCGGCGCCTACTCGGCCAGCAGGGTCGTGACCTCGGCTTCGATCTCGCCGGACTTCTTCGGTTCGAAGCCGATGTGGCTCGTCCGCAGCCGGCCGCTGCGGTCGATCAGGTAGCTGGCCGGCATGCCCTCGATGCCGTACGCCGTCGCGAGCTTGCCCTCGATGTCCCAGATGACCTGCAGGTCGCCCCCGAGTTCGGCGAGGAAGGCCTCGGCGGCCTTGCGGTCGTGGTCCTCGTTCACCATCAGCACGGTCAGGCCCTGCTCGCCGTACTTCTTCTGCAGCTCGCGCAGCCAGGGGAAGGACGAGCGGCAGGGCTGGCACCACGAGGCCCAGAAATCCACGTAGACCACGCGGCCGGCGTAGGGCTTCAGGTCCAGGGCGGTCGGGGTCGGGACGCGCGGGCCGTCGAGACCGGCGACGGCGGGCAGCGAGACGGACAGCAGCGCGACCAGGACGGTCAAGGCAAGCATGGCCCTCTTCATGACGGGCTCCTTTCGGCGACGGCGGCTCCACACGGACCGGGGGATCCTAGCGAACTCCTAGCCGAATGGATAGTTCCGAAATTCAGGGGTGGGTCAGGGCGGCGGCGGCCAGGGCGAGCAGCAGGGGGGAGAGCAGGACGGCGGCGGCGCGCAAAAAGATCTGGCGTGACATCGATAAGCCTTTTCGGGGAAGCCTGTTCCGGGGTTGGCGGCGCACCTCCGTGGCGCGACCGGCGCCAAAATAGGCCGCGCCTTACCCTGGGGCAAGCCGTAAATGACGACGGGGATGGTCTTTTCACGATCGGTGCCGTATCATGAGTCCGGATGTTTGTTGCCACCCCTGGTAACCTTCTGCCTCGCTGGAGGTCCGTCATGCTGCGCTCCGCGCGCTTGGCCAAGCTGCTGCTGTTGTCGCTGCTGCTGGTGCTGGGCCTGTTCTCCGGCTGCTCCGATTCCACGTCGCCCGCGCCCGACGACCAGGACAACGTCCTGGATCCCGGCGGCGGCACCTTCGCCCTGAAGGACATGACCATCCCGATCCCCTGGGGACCGCCGGTGCTGCTGCGCCTCGAGGGCGCGAACCTCGTGACCGACCCCGCCGACGGGACCGTGTCGCTGGACGTGAACGTGCGCAACCTGTCGGACCGCACGATCGGCGTGCCGCTGACCGTCTGGCTGTCCGGGTTCACGCCGGCTGACGTCGCACCGCTCAATGCCGACGTCGTGCCGGGCGACGATCCCGTCTGGCCGGCCGGTGTCGATTCGAGCGGCGTCTGGATGGAGTGGGGCTACGACTATGCCGGGCTGATCGGCGACGACGGCCTGCTCGCCCCCGGCGAGGCGTCCGACGCGAAGACCTGGATCTTCCAGGACCCGTCGCTGGGCTCGTTCGCCTTCGCCGCGCGCGCCGACCTCGGCGGCGATCCCGGCCAGGCGCGCCTGGGCGGGGTCTGCTTCCTGGACCGCGATTACGACAGCCATCCCGGCGAGGGCGAGGAACCCTTCACCGCCGGCACGATCATCGTGACCGGCCCCGGCGACTACTGGTACGCCGCGTCGCCCGGCTTCGACGGGCGCTACGAGGCGCCGCTGTGGGAGCCCGGCATCTACCAGGTCGCCTTCGAGACTTACGAGATGACGCCGATGCCGCTGGTGTTCACGACGCCGAACCCGCTGACGGTCATGATCGTCGCCGGGCCCGACGGCGTGGTGCAGAGCTTCCTGGACGCGAACTTCGGCGTGGCGCCCGACTGGTTCCCGCCGCCGTCCGCCCAGCCGATCTGGTTCACCGACCTGCAGCCCGACGACCTGCACGTGGCGCCCTGGAACTTCATGGACGCGTCGGTCCAGGGTTCGCTGATGACCTTCCACGTGGGCTACTCGGGCTGCTCGCCCGAGCACCCCTTCTCGCTGTGGATGTCGGGCGAGTTCCTGGAGTCGCAGCCGCCGCGGGCCGTCGTCACGCTAGTGAACGAGCTGGCCGAGGATTGCGACGCCTACTTCGAGCAGTCGCCCGTCTTCGACCTGGGCCCGCTGTACCGCCGCTACATGGATAGCTACGGCATGGGCGAGTTGATCCTGGACGTGCGGGGGCCCGACGGGTTCTCGACGCTGATGAAGATCGGGATCGCGATGCCGGATTCGTCGGACCCGGGGCATCCCGGCGGGCACTGATCGCGAGGTTCGAAGCTTGCGGCCCCGCTTCCGGGAGGAGGCGGGGCCGCTTTATTTTCCTGATCGGGAAAAATTGTTGACATTTTGGTGAAATCATCGCTAATTTACCCGATCGGGAAATTCAAGCGAGGGGCGCTCATGACCACGTCAAGGCCGGCCATCAGGATCCAAACTCCAGAGGACCTCGGGAAGCTCATCCGAGAGCGCAGGAAGCGCGACGGCCTGACCCTCGTCGAAACGGCGGGCCTGACGAACGTGGGGGTGCGGTTCCTCTCGGAGCTGGAAAACGGGAAACCGACCGTTCGACTGGACAAGCTGTTGCAGGTGCTGAACGCCCTAGGCATCCGACTGCTCGCGGCCAACGACTGATCGAGGATCACATGAGAACGCTCTGCGTGTTCTGGGACGAGGTGCTCGTCGGCCATCTGGCGGAGACGGGGATGCGGGCCATGTCCTTCCGGTACGCGGCGACCTACCTGTCGTCCGCCCGGCCACGCCCGATTTCGCTGTCGCTGCCTTTGCAGCCGGAGGCGTTCGATGGGGACGTTGCGAGGTCCTGGTTCGCCAATCTGCTCCCAGAGGGTGACATCCGCGGGCACGTCGCCCGTAGGCTCGGCGTGTCGGAGCGCAACGATTTCGCCCTGCTGAACGGGATCGGCGGCGACTGCGCCGGGGCCCTGCGGATCCTGCCCGAGCACGCGGCTGGCGCCCAGGCCGGCAAGCTGATCCCGCTGCCCTGGGACGAACTCGAGGAGACGATCGCTGCGACCCCCCGGCCTTCCCTGCTCGCGCTGGTGATGCAGGACCGGGAGCTGCGGCTGTCGCTGGCGGGCGCGCAGGACAAGCTGCCCGTCCACTTCGCCGACGGCCGGCTCTCGCTGCCGAGCGGGAACCGGGCCAGCACCCACCTGCTGAAGATCGCGAGCGGCGGCTTCCCCGACCTCGTGCAGAACGAGCTGTTCTGCCTAACGCTGGCCCGCGGCGTCGGGCTCGACGTGCCCCCCGCGCAGATGGCGGCGACCGCGACGCCGATCCTGATCGTCGAGCGGTACGACCGGCGCACGGACGCCGACGGCACCGTGCGGCGGCTCCACCAGGAGGACTTCTGCCAGGCCCTCGGCCTGCCGCCGGACATGAAGTACGAGAACGAGGGCGGCCCCTCGCTGGCGGCGATGTTCGAGGTCCTCGCCCGCGGCAGCCGCTCCCCGTTGCCCGACAAGCGGGAGCTCCTGAAGTGGGTCCTGTTCAACTACGTGATCGGCAACGCGGACGCCCACGCGAAGAACGTGTCGCTGCTGCACGGCGACCTCGACGACGATCGGGGGCCGCATCTGGCCCCGTTCTACGATCTGGTCTGTACCGAGGTGTACGGCGGCCTGGCGCGCCGGCAGGCCCAGAAGATCGGCGGGGAATACCGCACGGGGAGCATCGGCGGCCGGCACTGGGACCGCTTCTCGGCCGCGATCGACATCAACCCGAAGTACCTGCGCACGGTCGCCGCGGAGATGTGCGCGCGGGTCGAGGCGGCGGCGGTGCCGCTGGCGCGCTCTCTCGGCGCAGGCGGTTCAGGAACCGCGACCCTCGAGCGGATCGCCGGCGTGGTCGGCGGGCGCCTCGGGAAGCTGCGCGCCGACCTCGCCGGCTGAACGGGTCGTCAGCGCCAGGCGCCCAGGATCGCGCCCATCAGCGCCAGCGCGACCACGTCGTGCAGGGCCAGCACGAGGTAGAGCTTCAGCGAGCGGCCCTCGAACAGCAGGTTGGCGCCGGTGACCATGCCCGCCAGGCCGAGGCCCGCGTAGAGGCCGACCCGCGCGCCGTCGAGCCAGGAGGTCGCGCCGGCCCAGCCGACGAACACGGCCAGGGTCAGCGCCATGACCGCGCCGGACAGGAAGGCCCAGACCATCGTGACCGGCTTGTAGTCGGCCGCGACCTGCTCCTTGGTCTTGCCGATGCCGGCCATCCAGGCCTTGCCGAACAGGCCGGGCGAGAACCAGGCGCCGCCGATCACCAGCGACAGGACCGCGCAGGCCAGGACGGCCAGGTAGTTCACCGAGACGGGGGGCATCGCTCACCTCCGGGATGACGGGGAAGGACCGGTTTCGACTGGATCTTCAGCCAACAAGAGCGATTTTGTCCAGGACATTGACGAGCGGACCCACCGCCGACGGGAGACGATGATGACCGCGATCCTGCGCAAGATGACCCTGTGCACATCGACCCTGCTGATGATGCTGGCGGCGGCCCTCCCAGCCGCGGCCGCCGAGGAGTTCGAGCGTGTGCCCTACTCCGGCACCTACGACGTGTTCGCGCGGCCGCACGACGCGCGCGGCGACGGCATGGGCGGCACCGGCGCCGCCGGGGCCGAGGGGGCGCTGGCGGCGTGGTGGAACCCCGCGACCAGTGTGAACGGGGCTGCCGGCGACGGCGTAACGGCCGGCTACCAGAGCTTCGGCCAGTTCTTCGATGGGCAGCAGCAGTGGGCCGCGGGCGCGGCCGTCGCGCGGGGCCGGCTGCAGGCGGGGGTCATCGCCGGGCGCTGGAGCGGGGAGCTGCCGCTGGTGACGCTGGTGGGGG
>JAURXS010000468.1 GCA_030654305.1 bacterium
TTCGACTGCGCGCGCTTCCGGGCCAACGTGTTCCAGCAGCGCGGGTCGGTGTCGGCCGTGCTGCGCCACGTGCCCCTGGAGATCCCGCGCTTCTCGACGATCGGCCTGCAGGAGAGCCTGGTCAAACGGATGATCAACATCCCGAACGGGCTGATCCTGGTCACGGGACCCACCGGCTCCGGCAAGTCCACGACCCTGGCGAGCATCCTCGAGTACATGAACACCGTGGAGGGATACGCCAAGCACATCGTGACCATCGAGGACCCGATCGAGTTCCGCATGAAGAGCAAGCACTGCGTGATCGACCAGCGCGAGGTGGGCACCGACGTCCACGACTACACCGCCGGCCTGCGCGCGGCCCTGCGCCAGATGGCGCACGTGATCTTCGTCGGCGAGATGCGCGACCGCGCCACGATCGAGATCGCCCTGACCGCGGCCGAGACGGGCAACGTCGTGATCAGCACCCTGGCCACGCAGTCCGCGGCCAAGACCATCAACCGCATCATCGACGTCTTCCCGATCCAGGACCAGGAGGAGGTGCGCACGCGGCTGGCCCTGACGCTGCGCTGCGTGATCTCCCAGGTGCTGCTGCGCAAGCGCGACGGCCTGGGCCGCGTCGCCGCCCGCGAGGTGCTGTTCGTCACCAGCCCGGTGGCCAACCAGATCCGCGAGGGCAAGGTCCACATGATCAACAACGTCATCTCCAGCGGCTCGTCCGAGGGGATGTGCCTGCTGGACGACTCCCTGCTGCGCCTCTACCGCGAGGGCCTGGTCGACGCGGCCACGGTCCTGCCGCGCTTCATCGACCCCGAGAAGGCGCGCCAGATCGTGACGGGCTGACGTGGGCGCCCTGCCGTACATGGCTTCGGCCTCGGGACTGCCGGCGGGCCTCCTGCTCGCCGGCGCCCTGCTGCTGGGCCTGCTGTTCGGCAGCTTCCTGAACGTGGTGGCCTGGCGGCTGCCCCGGGGCGAATCGGTGGCCTGGCCGGGCTCCCGCTGCCCCGCCTGCGGCCACGCCGTGCGCCCCCGCGACAACCTGCCGCTGCTGAGCTGGCTGCTGCTGCGCGGACGCTGCCGCGACTGCGCCGCGCCCATCGACCCGCGCTACCCGCTGACGGAGCTGGCCGGCGGCCTGGCCGCCGTCGCCGCGCTGCTGGCCTCCCCCACCCCGGCGGCCGCGGGCGCCGTCTTGCTGCTGCTGCTGGCCATGATCGTCGTCTTCCGGATCGACCTCGACCACCGCCTGATCCTGGATGTCGTCACCCTGCCGGGCGTGGTCGTGGGCCTGCTGCTGTGCCCCCTGCTCGGCACGACGCGCCTCGACGCCCTGCTGGGCGCCGCCGGCGGCTGGCTGGTCCTGGAGGGGGTGCGCCAGGGCTACCGGCGCTGGCGGGGCCTGGACGGCCTCGGGGGCGGCGACGTCAAGCTGGCCGCCATGCTCGGCGCCTGGCTGGGCTGGCAGGGCGTGCTGCTGACCTTCCTGCTGGGCTCCCTGGTCGGCGCCGCCGTCGGGATCGCGCTGACCGCGCGCGGGAGCGCCGGGCGGCTCACCGCCCTGCCCTACGGCGTCTTCCTGGCCCCGGCCGCCGCCGTCGTCGTCTTCTGGGGCCGCGCCGCCTGGACCTGGTACCTCGGACTCTAGGCCGCCGCCGGGGCGGCCCCCTACCAGTGGTTGCTGTACATGAGCATCGGGAACGCGACGAAGCTGCCGCCGTCGCCGGTCAACGGCCGGAACCCGCTCAGGGAGAACGAGTGGCTGTCGCCGAACAGTCGCATGCCGAGGTTGATGAAGCCTTCGAGGTCGTCGCCCTCGTCCGCGAGCAGCGACGCGGAACTCAGGTACTCGACGAAGAGCTTGCCGCGCCGCGAGCTCTGGAAGTCGCCGCCGATGATGAAGACGAGCTCGGTGTCGCCGTCGTCGTCGAAGGTCTGGTTGACGGCGAGGTTCAGGCTCCGGCGCCGATCCCCGATGCCCGCCACCATCCCCACCGCCCCGAACTTGACCTCATCCAGCCGCGTGTAGCTGCCCGTGAGCGCCAGGCCGACCGGTTGCGTCTCACGGTCGGCCAGGCGCAGCTTGCCGCCCAGGGAGATCATCAGGACCTCGGACGAGACGGGGAACAGGGTGCCGACGCTCAGGTTGAAGGCGTCGGAGAGCGAGG
>JAURXS010000469.1 GCA_030654305.1 bacterium
CTGGTGTGGGGCGCCGGTGCGGTGGCTTCGATGGTGGGGCTGTCGGCCGGGCTGCTGAAGGCCCTGGGCGTGGCGGTGCTGGTCGCCGCGGCGGTTTTTGTGGGCATGTGCCGTGGCGGTGGTGATGACCTGCGCCTGGCGGGCTGGTCGCTGCGTTTGCCGAGCGCGTCGATCGCGGCCCAGCAGCTGCTGATCTCGGCCGTGGATGTGGTGGCCGCTGCGGCCGCGCTGTGGGTGCTGCTGCCTGAGGGGGCGATCGGCTTCCCGGCTTTTGTGGGCTTCTATTCGCTGGCCATCGCGCTGGGCGTGATCAGCCATGTGCCGGGCGGTCTGGGGGTGTTCGAGTCGGTGATGCTGCTGGCGCTGGGCCAGCAGGTGCCGGCCCACCAGCTGGTGAGCGCGCTGGTGCTGTACCGCGCGGTGTACCACCTGCTGCCGCTGGTGCTGGCGCTGGGGCTGCTGGTGCTGTCCGAACTGCAGCGCGGTGCCGCCACGCCGGTGGTTCGGGCGGCGGCCAGCCTGTCGCCGCTGCTGCTCTCGGCCTTCACCTTTGTGGTCGGCGTGATGCTGCTGGTGTCGGGCGTGACACCGGCGAACGCGGACGCGACCGTCTTGCTCGCGCAGCTGATGCCGCTGCCCATCGTCGAAGCGGCCCACTTTCTCGGCAGCATCATCGGGCTGGCGCTGCTGTTCGTGGCGCGGGGCATGTTCCTGCGGCTCGACGCCTCGTGGTGGGCCGGCCTGGTCCTTGCGCTGGTGAGCCTGGTGCTCTGCCTGCCCAAGGGCATCGCGGTGTCCGAGGCGGTGCTGCTCAGCGTGCTGACGGCGAGCCTGGCGCTGTCGCGCCGGCAGTTCAACCGCAAGGCGGCGCTGTTTTCGCAGGCCTTCACGGGCGGCTGGCTGGCCGCGGTGGCGGTGGTGGTGGCGGCCACCGGGGCCTTGCTGTTCTTTGTCTACCGCGATGTCGCTTACGTGAACCAGGTCTGGTGGCAGTTCGCCTTCGACGGCCACGCGCCGCGCTCGCTGCGGGCCATGGTGGCGGTGGCACTGGTGGCGTTCATCGTGGCCTTGGTCCAGCTGCTGCGCCGGCCCCACCCGGCATTGATCAAGCCCAGTGCCGGCGCGCTCAACCAGGCGGCACGCATCGTGCGCGCGCAGGGGGTGGCGGGCGCGGGGCTGGTGATGATGGGCGACAAGAGCCTGATGGTCTCCGAGTCGCAGCGGGCGTTTGTCATGTTCGGGCGGCGCGGCCGCTCCTGGGTGGCGCTGTACGACCCGGTGGGCCCCGCGAGCGAGTGGCCCGAACTGGTGTGGCGCTTCGTC
>JAURXS010000470.1 GCA_030654305.1 bacterium
CCCGACGCCGCGCCGCGCCCGCCGCGTCCGGCGCAGGGCGGCGGCGGCGGCGCTCCCGCCCGCGGCGGCCAGAGCGATCCCTTCGACAGCGGCCCGGTGCCGGGCGTCGAGGACGAGGACCTGCCGTTCTAGGGCGGACCGGCCGACCGGCAGCCGCACGGACAGGACGGGGCGCCCGAGGGGGCGCCCTTTCCCTTTGCCGCGGCGCGATGGTCCAACATCAGCTCTGAACATGCCCGTGCCGCCGCGCCCGCCATGCCCTATCATGGACGCGGAGCGACCCGCCCCGGAACCGCGGAGACGACCATGCGCCTGAAGCTGTTGTGCGCGCTGCTGCTGGGCCTGCCCTGCCTGCCCCGACCCGCGGCCTGCGAGTGCCTCGACTACGCGGACCGGCTGCACTGGGCCGGGCGCGCGCTGGTCGGCGGCGCGATCGAGGACGTCGCCGTGGACGCGCAGCACGCCTACGTCGCGGTGACGGACGTCGGCCTGAAGGTGCTGGACCTGGCCGATCCCTCGTTCCCCTCCTACCGCGCCACCCTCGCCCGCACCGGCGGCGGCTGGCGCATCGTCGTCGACTGGCCGCGCGTCTACCTGCTGTCGACGTCGGGCCTGCCGCGCCTGGACGTGATCGACGTGACGGTCCCGACGGCCCCCGTGCTGGCCGGCAGCTGCGCCCTGGACGCGGGCGCGCTCGATCTGGCCGTGGCCGGGCACCGCGCCTACGTGGTCCGCGCCGCCGCCGGCGCGGGCGAACTGATGGTCGTCGACGCCACGAATCCGGCGAGCATGACGGTCGCTGCCCGGCGCCCCCTGCCGGCCGGCGTGCTGACCGTCGCGGTCGGCGCCGGCCGGCTGGTGGCCGCGGGCGGCACTCCCGCCGCGACCGTGTTGGATCTGGCGGACCCCGACGCGCCCTTGCAGACCGGCAGTTGGGCCGACGCCCTGTCGCCGTCCGCGGTCGATCTGGCAGGCGAACTGGCTTTTGTGGCCGGTCCCGGCGGCATGGCGGTCCTGGACCTCGCCGCGGGCGGCGACCCGGTCGCACGCGGCCGGCTCGCCGATCCCGGCGGCTGGACCGGCGTTGCGTGCGACGGCGCGGGCGGGGTCTGGCTCACGCGTCGCGACGACGATCCGGCCGGTGGCGAAGCGCGGCGCGTGGACGTGACCTTCCCCGAAGCGCCGTCGTCGGTGGGCAGCCTGTCGACGGGCGCCCAGGCAGTGGTCGCGGCGGGCGACCGGGCCTGGCTGGCCCGCGGCGCCGCCGGACTGGACGCCCTGGTCGCCGGTGCCGGCCCGGCGACGACGATCGGTGCCTGGCCGTCTCCCGCCCTCGACGCCGCGCCCGTCGCGATCGCCGCCCGCGGCGCCGTCGCCGTGGTGGTCCACGACGCCACCGTGGACGACAATCCCCGCGGCCTGCTGCACGCCCTGGACCTGTCCGATCCCGCACAGCCGCGCGATCGTGGCGGGCTCGAGTTCGCCGGCGCGCCCACCGACGTCGCGGTCGAGGAGGGGCTGGCGGCCTTCGCCTGGTACCACGCGCGGACCAACCGCGGCCGGGTCGTGCTGGCGGACCTGTCCGGCGACGGGTCCCCGTCGCTGATGGGTTCGGTGACCGTCTACGGCGAGCCGACCCGGCTGGTCCTGTCGCCTCCCTGGCTCTACTGCGGCGTGCGCGGCACCGGCGCCGGCATCGGCCACCACCTTTTGGTGATCGACGTCGCCGATCCGGCCGCGCCGCGGCTGGCGCTGGTCTGGACGATGTCCTACGCCGCGACGGCCATGGCGCTGCAAGGCGACCGGCTGCGGCTGGCCGGGCTCGACGGCGTGCTGCCCTACCTGCAGACGCTCGACGTCACGCAGCCCGACGATCCCACCTCGCTGTCCTTCTACCCCATGTCGCGAGCCTACTCCGACCTGCGCGTGCGCGGCGACCTGCTCTACGGCCTGGAGGCGGGCGGCACCCTGGACCTGATCGACATCTCCGAGGACTTCCTGTGGTTCCGCGACGTGCTGGACCTGCCGTCGCCGCCCGCGGCGCTCGCGGTGCGCGGCGAGCAGGTCCTGATCGCCGGCGGCGACCTGACGGCGGTCGACGCGACGGATCCCGACGCGATGCGCGCGCGCGGCAGCGCGCGGCTGGCCGGCGCCGTGGACGTCGCGGCGCTGGAGACGTGCCTGCTCGCGCTCGACGCCGCGGGCGTCACGGTGCTGCCGCTGCCCTGCAACGCGATCGTGCCGATCGAACCGCCGGCCGAGCCGCCGGCCGCCGACGGACCGACGCCGGCCGCGCTGCGCCTGCTGGGCGTCGCCCCGAACCCCTTCAATCCCGCCACCACGGTCCGCTTCGCGCTGCCGCGCCCCGCGTCGGTCGCGGTCGAGGTGTTCGCCCTCGACGGCCGCCGCGTCCGCACGCTGCTGCGCGCACCGCGGCCCGCGGGCGAGCACCTCGCCGAGTGGGACGGCCGCGACGACGACGACCGGATGCAGCCCTCCGGCGCCTACGTGGTGCGCATCGAGGCCGACGGGCGCAGCGATGCGCGCAAGGTGCAGTTGGTGAGGTAGGACGGTTCAGGAGCGGGACGGCTCAGGACCTGGTCTCGCAGTGGGGGAACAGGGGGCACTCGTCGCAGCGCGGCGCGCGTGCCCGGCAGGTCCGTCGCCCGTGCTCGATCAGCAGGTGCGCGACCGCGACCCACTCCGTACGGGGCACGCACTCGTTCAGGTCGCGCTCGATCTTGACGGCTTCCTTGGGCCCGTGCGCGGTGAGCCCCAGCTTGCCGGCGATGCGCCCGACGTGCGTGTCCACGACCACGCCCTCGGGCTTCCCGAAGGCCACCCCGAGCACGACGTTGGCCGTCTTGCGCCCCACCCCGGCCAGGGCCGACAGCTCCGCCATCGTCTCCGGCAACTTCCCACCGTGCTTCTCCACGAGGTCCCGGCAGCAGCTGCGGATCGACTTGGCCTTCTGGCGGTAGAAGCCGGTGGAGTGGATGGCCTCCTCGATCTCCTCCTGGGAGGCCTCGGCGAAATCGCGGGGCTTGGGGTAGGCCGCGAAGAGCCCCGGCGTGACCTGGTTGACCCGGGCGTCGGTGCACTGGGCGCTCAGGATGGTGGCGATCAGCAGCTGGAAGGGTTCGCGGTGGTCGAGGGAGCAGGCGGCCTCGGGGAACTCCTTGTTCAGGATCGCGAGCACCTTCTTCGCGCGGGCTTTGCGGGCGGCCGGGTCCAGCATGAGGGCTCGCTTTCGGGGGGCGGAGGGGCTTGACACTCCCGTTGCGGGGTGCTAGTTTGCGGGTCCGGTGGGGGAGGATAGCATCCCCGGTCAGGTCGCGCCATCGCGCGGTTCAGAAGGCATCTCGGGTGCGCCGCTAGCTCAACTGGTAGAGCAACTGACTCTTAATCAGTAGGTTCGGGGTTCAAGTCCCTGGCGGCGTACCAACTTAATTCGATAGATGAGAAGGGCTTGCGGGAACGCAGGCCCTTCGTCTTTATCCGGGTGGCCGACGCCGCGGGACGTTCACCTCGCATCGAAATACGATTGCCCACGTGCTACAGTCACCGACCGATTCCATTCAGTGCGCTGTTCATGAGCAACATCTTTCCGAGGAACCATGCTCCACATCTACATCGACGCCGACGCCTGCCCCGTGAAGGACGAGATCTACAAGGTCGCCCAGCGCTACGACCTGTCGGTCACCCTGGTGGCCAACAGCTACATGCGCTACCCGACCGGCGGCAAGGTGAAGCTCGTGGTGGTGGAGCAGGGCCGCGACGAGGCCGACGACCGCATCGTCGAACTGGCCGACAGGGACGACATCGTCGTCACCGGCGACATCCCTCTCGCGGCGCGCTGCCTCGACAAGGGAGCCCGGGTGCTCGGCCACAAGGGCCGGCCCTTCACGCCGGAGAACGTCGGCGACTCGCTGGCCTCGCGGCAGCTGTTGTCCCAGCTGCGCGACCAGGGGCTGGTGGGCGGCGGGCCGCCGCCCTTCTCGCCGAAGGACCGGTCGCTGTTCCTGCAACAGCTCGACCAGATGGTGCAGGCGATCCGGCGGGGAT
>JAURXS010000471.1 GCA_030654305.1 bacterium
CGGCCCGCTTGGAGGAGCGGCTGGACCAGGCCGAGTCCCTCGCCTTCGGCACCGCCTTCGAGGTGGCGGTCCTGAGGCGGGAGACGGGAGTCTGGTCGGGGAACTCGGTCTGGTAGCCGGCCGCGGGGCTGGTCATTTCGCGGCGTTTGTGCCACATTGCTCCGACCCGTACCGCCCGACGAGGAGACGCCCGATGACCCTGATCGACCTCAGCCACCCGCTGGCGACCGGCATGGCGGTCTACCCCGGCGACGCGACGACGCCCGTCATCAGCCGCCTCAGCGCGCACGGCGAGGGGCGGCACCAGTCCTCGGCCTTCACGAGCGGCTGCCACGCCGGCACCCACATCGACCTGCCGCTGCACTTCCGCGCCGGCGAGCCGGCGCTCGAGGACTTCCCGGTCGGGCGGTGCGAGGGGACGGCCGTGGCGCTCGACGCGCCCGAGGGCGCCATCCCGCCCGCGGTGCTGGCCGGGATCGACCTCGCGGCGGTGGACTTCGTGCTGCTGCGCACCGGCTGGGCCCGCCACTGGGGCGCGCCGCAGTACTACCGGGACTGGCCCTGGCTGACCGAAGGCACGGCGCTGCTGCTGGCCGAGGCCGGGCTCAAGGGCGTGGGCCTGGACAGCCCGAGCATCGACCCCTTCGGCGTCGAGACGGCGCACCTCATCCTGGCCGCGGCCGGCCTGATCAACATCGAGAACCTGGCGGCGCTGGACCGCCTGCCCGCGGGCCCGTTCCGCTTCGCCGCTTTGCCGCTGCGGCTGGCCGGCGCCGAGGCGTCGCCGGTGCGCGCGGTGGCCTGGGTGGGGGACGGGGGAGGCCGCCGTGTCGGATGAGAAGGGATACGGGGACGAGGCCGGCGGCCCGGAGGGCGGGCTGCACGGCGACGCGCCCCGCCGCGGGCTGGCGCGCACCATCGCCAAGGTGGGCTACGCCACGCGGCGCCAGGCGGAGGAGATGGTCCGCAGCGGACGGGTCACCGTCGACGGGCGCCGCGAGCTGGACCCCGGCGCCACCGTCACGCCCGAGTCGATGATCGCCATCGACGACCACCAGCTCATCGACGTCATCCGCACCTACCTGGCGCTGCACAAGCCCGAGGACATCGCCGTCGCGCCGATCATGGGCCGCCGCATCCGCCTGGTCGCCGAACTGCTGCCCCGCGACACGCCCGGGCTGCGGGCCGCCGGCCGCCTCGACGCCACCACCAGCGGGCTGCTGCTGGTCTCCAACGACAGCGCCTGGAACGCGGACGCCGCCGGCAGCGACGAGCTGGAGAAGGAGTACCTGATCAGGGTCGCCGGCCCGGTCACCGACGCCCTGATCGACGTGATCGGCGCCGGGGTGACGGCCCCGAAGCTGGGCCTGCTCAA
>JAURXS010000472.1 GCA_030654305.1 bacterium
GTGGTTGTGCGCGGAGATTTCCACGCGGCCGCCCGCCGGCGCGCGCACGGGCTGGTTGCCGCCGCGGTGGCCGAACTTCAGCTTGTAGGTGCGCGCGCCCAGGGCCAGGGCCAGGATCTGGTGGCCGAGGCAGATGCCGAACAGCGGCACGCGCCCCAGCAGCTCCCGCACCGCGTTGATGGCCGCCGTCACCGCCGCCGGATCTCCCGGCCCGTTGGACAGGAAGATCCCGTCGGGCCGCAGCGCGAGCGCAGCGGTAGCGGTCGTGTCCGCGGGCACGACCGTGACGCGGCAGCCGCGCGCCGCCAGCTGCCGCAGGATGCTGCGCTTGATCCCGAAGTCGTAGGCGACCACGTGGTGGCGGCCTTCGTCGTTCCAGGTGTAGGGCTGCGCGCAGGTGACCTCGCGGGCCAGGTCCAGGCCGCTCATGTCGCGCGTCGCGCGGGCCAGGGCCACCAGGCGCGCGGGGTCGGGGTCGGCGGTCGACAGTGCGGCGCGCATCGCGCCCTGCTCCCGGATGTGCCGCACCAGCGCGCGCGTCTCCACGCCGGTGATCGCGGGCCGGCCGTGCCCGCGCAGCCAGTCGTCGAGACGGCCCGTGGCGCGCCAGCTGCTGACCACCGGGCTGAGGTCGCGCACGACCAGGCCGGCGGCCCACACGCGGTCGCTCTCGTCGTCCCGGTCGTTGACGCCCGTGTTGCCGACGTGGGGGCACGTCAGGGTCACCAGCTGCCCGTGGTAGGAAGGATCGGTGAGGATCTCCTGGTAACCGGCGAGGCTGGTGTTGAAGACGATCTCGCCCGCGGCATCGGCGCGGGCGCCGAAACCGAGTCCGGGCCAAGTCGAGCCGTCCTCGAGGGCGAGCAGGGCGGGGGAGGCATCGGTCATGGAACGTCCCGTCGCGCTGGGTCGCGCGCTGGTCCGCACGGCGGGGGGCAGGAACCCACGCGACCCGTCCGGGTCAAGACGGATACCCTGCCCCCCGGGGAAATGCCAGGGGAGATTGCGCCGCGGCGCGAATCCCCCCCCAAGCGACTGCTAGAGTTTGAATTGGTACTGGAGCCGAACAACCGTCTGCCCCGCCGCGGACCCCGCGAGCAGCCCGGAACCGGTGTTGGCGACCGGGATGCGGTCCAGGGCGCGGACCAGGTCCAGGGTCCAGCGGGAGGACTGGCCGTCGCGGTACCAGTTGACGCCCAGGGTGGCGATGTCCAGGGCCTCGTCGTCGACCGTGGCGGTGGCGCCCGAGACGCCGGCGCCCTTGTTGCGGTGGTAGACGCCGTCGAAGTCCAGGTGCTCCCAGCGGCCGAACGCGTCCCAGGATCCGGGCACGAGGGACACGGCGCCCTGGGCCACCAGGGCCGTCTGGTCGGCGATCGCCGCGCCGTGGGAGCCGTCCAGGCTCTGCACGATCACGGCGGCGAAGAGGCTGTAGCCGGGGCCGCCGACCGCCACGTCGGCGCTGGCCTTCAGGACGTCGGGATCGACGCCCTGCTCGAAGTCGGCGGCCACGCCGAGCAGGACGGCCGTGCCCTCGTCCGGCAGGGCGCGGAAGTCGGCGCAGCGCTTGCGGTCCCCGCGCAGGGCGAACTCGCCGCGCGCGGCCAGCGCGATGTCGGTGCGGTCGCCGCCGAGGTCGGTGCCGGCCGAGTAGGAGCCGTCGTGCAGGGCCACGGCCACCCGCGAGCGGGCGAAGTCGCGCATCAGCGCCGCGCCCTCGGCGTAGTCCACGGTGAAGTAGTCGGCGGTGTAGGAGCGCTCGGCGGCCAGCTGGTCGGTGCTGCCGACGTTCTCCTCGCGCAGGAACTCGGGCTTGAACTGGCCGATCCGCAGGCGCCACAGCTGCGGCAGCGCGAGGTCGGCGTAGGCGTACTCGATCTCGATCCCGCCCGAGGCGCGGTCGGCGCCCACCAGGAAGCGGCCGCTCAGACGGCCGTCCTCGGACTTGGCGCGCACGTCCAGGCGCGCGGTCCGCACCTGCATCCCACCCTCGTTGGCGGGTCCGCTGCCGGGCTCGTCGAGGTGCGACAGCATGGCGCGCAGCTGCGTCTCGAGTCCGTACTTGAGCGTCGGCCCCTCGCCGGCGACTGCCGGCAGCGCGATCGCGGCCGCCAGCGCCAGGGTCATGATCGGTCCGAGAATCCGCCGCAGTTCCATGGTCGCGTCCTTCCGTCCGGGATGGGGTGGGCGCCGCAGGGGCGCCGTCGTTCGCAGTCTCCACATGTCGATGTTCAGCATGTGATATTCCCATGAAACCGACGTTGATAACCTATTAAAATTCAGTGAAACGACGCTCACGGTACCTTCGTGTTGCTCAAATATGACGGAATTATCTATCATATATAACGGTATTACCGTGATTCTTCATGGGCTACTAGGCTGCTCTTGGGTGTCATGTTCGAGATAATGCTCAATCACTACACCGGGGGGTCGATCTTCCGAACCTGATCGGGGATCGCTCGTCCGGCGGTCGATCCCGAACCTGCCAAGGAGGATGACCCCGATGGAAGAAGTGAAATGGAGCGCCGCCCTGAGCATCGGCGTCGAAGCAGTCGACGGCCAGCATAAGCAGCTGTTCGCCATCGTCAGGGAACTCCAGGACGCCATCGTGCTGGGCAAAGGCCAGAAGCGGATGCACATGCTCCTGGAGAAGCTCATCGTCTACACTGAGACACATTTTCGGGACGAGGAAGCTTACATGGATAAGATCGGCTATCCCGCTATGGAGAGCCACCGGCACGAGCACGAGCAGCTCGTGCAGAAGGTCCGCCGCTTCCAGAGGCGCCTCGAGATGGAGCGCATCAGCATGCCGGTGCTGGAATTCCTGATCAACTGGGTCGGGCACCACATCATGACGTCGGACCAGGAGATCGGTCGCTACGCCAGGGGCCTGCCCGGAGTCGAG
>JAURXS010000473.1 GCA_030654305.1 bacterium
TGGGCCGCTGGCTGGAGCTGGTGCCGGTCTGCCCGGAGGCCGAGGTCGGCATGGGCATCCCCCGCGAGTCGGTCCACCTGACGGGCGACGCCGCGGCGCCGCGCATGGTCGGCAGCCGCAGCGGCGAGGACTGGACCGAGCGCATGCGCCGCTGGTCGCGGTCGCGGGTGAAGGAGCTGGGCGGCGAGGACCTCTGCGGCTTCGTCTTCAAGAAGGACTCGCCGAGCTGCGGCGCCTGGCGCGTCAAGGTCCGCAACCCCGGCGGCATGCCCGAGCGCAGCGGGCGCGGCCTCTTCGCCGACGCCTTCGCGCGGGCCTACCCCCTGCTCCCCCTGGAGGAGGAGGGCCGGCTCCACGACGCGAAGCTGCGCGAGAACTTCATCGAGCGGGTCTTCGCCTACCACCGCGCGACGCGGCTCTTCCTGGGCAAGTGGACGCGCGGCGACGCCGTCGCCTTCCACAGCCGCGAGAAGTACCTGCTGATGGCCCACAGCCCGCAGCACTACCGCGAGCTGGGCCGGCTGGTGGCCGCGGTCAAGGACCACACCCCGGCCGCCTTCCGCGACCTCTACCTCGCCGGTTTCACGGCGGCCCTGGCCGTCCACGCCACCCCCAGCCGCCACGGCAATGCGTTGCTGCACATCGTCGGCTACCTGCGCGGGCACGTCTCCGACGAGGAACGGCGGCGCGTGACCGCGGTCATCGACGACCACCGCGCGGGGCTGGTGCCGCTGGTCGTCCCGATGACCCTGGTGAAGCACTACGTGGAGCTGCACGACATCGCCTACATCCGCGACCAGTCCTACCTGAACCCGCATCCCCGCGAGCTCATGCTCCGCAATCACGTATGAAAATCGCGGTGAGCCGGTGCCTGCTCGGGGAAGCGGTGCGGTACGATGGGAAGTCGAAACCGTGCGCGGCGGTGCGGAAGTTGCTGGCGGCGCGGGCAGAGCTGGTGGCGGTCTGTCCCGAGGTCGAGGTCGGGATGTCGGTGCCACGCGAGGCGGTGGACCTGCTGGGCGCGCCGGAGGCACCGCGGATGGTCGGCGCGGAGACCGGAGCGGACTGGACCGCGCGGATGGACGCCTGGGCGCGCGGGCGGGTCGCGGACTTGCTGGAGCAGGGGATCGCCGGGGCGGTGCTGAAGGCGCGTTCGCCGAGCTGCGGGATCGGGGAT
>JAURXS010000474.1 GCA_030654305.1 bacterium
AAGCGGGAGGACTTCTACGACTACCTCGACGCGCACAGGAGCGAAGCGCAGCTCAGCGCCGCGTTCGGCGACGCCACCGGTTTCGAGGCGGGAACGTTCTATTACCAGGTGCTCGACTACAGGGATCTGTCCCTGTGGGTCTCGAAGGAAGCCGACGAACGCGAGTACTACGAGAACGCGGGCAAGTGGGACCAGTTCGTGTTCGGCTGGGATGATTTCATCGACCCGCGCGGACAGCCGAACTGGTGGCAGGACACGGACCCGACGTGGGACGATCCCACCGACCTGGATACCAGCATCCTGAAGGACGTGCGTGTCTCGGCCCACCGCGAGGCCTACCGCGCGCTGCGCCAGGAATCCAACGAGGCCTTCGACGACCGAGACACGCTGGTCTACCTGAACATGTTCACCCGCGTGTTCAGCATGGTGCAGGTGGCCTACCTGCAGGGCGTCTTCTCGGGCGGCGGTTCGACCGCCATGAACGTGGCCGGCCACGACCTGGCCCTGATCGCCGAACCCCGCGGGCTGACTTCCAGCCGGCTGGGCGTGTCCATCTCCTACTGACGAGGCGGCAGACCATGCACATGTCCCTGCGACGGATCGTGATCGCGACGGCGTTGACCGCGGTGGCGTGCGCCGCGCCGGCGGCGGCCGATCCCGGCCCGGACCTGCTAAGCGCGCAATTGGCGGCGACCGGCCTGGCCGCCGCCTCATCCCGTTGGGATGTTCAGGATCTTGGGGACGTGCAGGAGCTCGGCGGCGCGACCGTCGGCGGCGTCCGCCGCGAGCCGACGAGCGACGGACCGCACGAATTCGGCCGCAAGATGACCGCGGGGCTGCTGTCGCTGGCGCTGCCCGGCGCCGGGCAGTTCTACAACGGCGATCGGGACCGCGCCCTGGCCTTCGCCGGCGCGGAGGTCGCGGTCTGGACCGCCTACTACGTCTTCCACAGCCAGGCGAGCGGCTACAGCGAGGACTACCGCGACTACGCGCGGATCTTCGCCGGCGTCCGGGATTCCGAGCACACCGAGAGCTACTGGCGGGCGGTGGGGCGCTTCATGGAGAGCGAAGACTACAACACCGCCCTGATGATGGAGGCCCGGGCCGAAGGCCTGGACCCCACCGCGGCGCCAGGGCTGCTCGACCCCGCCGAAGGCTGGCTGTGGCGCAGCGAGGACCACCGCGGGAACTACCAGGACCTGCGCTCCGACGCGAGCAGCGCCTACTCCCGCCGCGACTTCATGATCCTGTTCGCGATCATCAACCGCGCCGTGTCGGCCTACGACGCGGTCCGTGGCGTCGGCGCGGGCGATCACCTGCTGGAGGTCGCCGGTCTCGGTCTCGACCTCGAGTCCCGCCCGCAGGGCGGGCACGGGGGCACGGCATGCGTCATCTCGCGCTCGTTCTGAGCCTCGCCGCCCTCCTCGGCGGCTGCGCGCCAGCGCCGCCGGTCCGCGAGGGCGACGATGCCGCGATCACGGCCGGAGATGCGGCCGACGACGCCGTGGCCGATGAAGCCGTGGCCCGGCCCTACGCCCTGGAATTCCTGCTCGCCTACGAGAACGTGCGCTCGGCCCCCTACTACCCGCTGGAAGGGCTGGCCGGGGTCTGCTGGTACGGCGACGGCAGCCTCTACCTCTGCGACGAGAAGGCCGGCCGCGTCCACGGCTACAGCCCGTCCGACGACCTCTGGTTCCAGTTCGACAGCCCCGGGTCGCGTTTCTTCCGGCCCGTCGACGTGCGGATCGACCACTTCAAGGTGCTGGTGCTGGACATGGAGGGCCGCAGCCTGCTGCGCTACGATCTCGGCGGCGCGTACCAGGACCAGCTGGTGAACTTCGCGCACCTGGATCCCGGTTTCGACCGGCTGCCCTCCAGCTTCGACGTGGACCTCGACGGCCGGCTGGTCTTCACCGACGCCTCGGAGAGCCAGGCGCTGCTGCTGGACTCGTTCCTGGCGATCCAGACCACGGTCGGCGGACCCGGCTCGCACCGCGAACAGTTCCAGGAGCCCAGCGGGGTCGCCTTCCTGAACGACGGCAGCTTCGTCGTGGCCGACCGCGCCAACCGCCGCCTGCAGCACTTCTCGAGGCTCGGTTACCTGGAGCAGGTGGTCGGCGGCGAGTTCGACCGCCACAACGTGCTGCTGACCCCGCAGGGCCTGGACACCGATCCCGACGGCAACCTGTTCGTGGCCGACCCCGCGGGCCGGGCCGTGCACGTCTACGCGCCGGACCTCTCGCACCTGTTCAGCACGGATTCCTCGCTCGGCCTGCTCGCGACGCCGCAGCTGCCCATCGACGTCGCGGTCGGCCCCGACGACCTGCTGGCGGTCGCCGACCGCGATCGCCAGGCGGTGCTGATCTACCGCATCCTCTACCGATAGGAGCGGCCGTGCGCGGCGTGCGGCATCCCGTGCTGCGGTCCGCGTGGCGGCTGTCGGCCGCCTTCGTCCCGGTGGCCATGCTGGTCCTGCTGGGCCCCGGCGCGGCCGCGACCCGGGCGGATCCGGCCGGCCCCCCGACCTCCCTGCGCGAGACCGAGTGGCACCTGCTGCAGCCGGGCACCGCGAGCCTCGTCCTGTCCCACCCCTTCGTGCGCGCCGACGGCTTCGAGGCGGTCGTCGCCGGCGTGACCTGGCGCGCCGACACGGACTACCGGCTCGACGGGACGCGCGGCCTCTGGTACCCGCTGCGCCCGCTGGGCGACCCGGGCATGGTCGTCGTCGCCGTCCGCCTCGCCTACGACTTCATCCCGGCCGTGGTGCCGCCCGACGAGGAGCTGCACGCGGTGCGCGGGCCGCCGCCGGCCGTCGACGCGAACGCTCCCGCGACGACGGCCGGCGCGTCGCCGTCATCGCTCCCGGACGGCGCGCCGCTGGACGACCTGCTGGTCAGCGGCAGCAAGTCCGTGCGCATGGCGTCGGGCAACCGCCGCGACCTCAGCGTGGACCAGAACCTCCGCCTGGACATCTCCGGCCGGCTCACCGAGACCATCTCGGTGCGGGCGGCGCTGTCGGACGACAACCTGCCGGTGGTGCCGGAGGGCAACACCGAGGAGCTGCGCGACATCGACCGCGTGCGGGTGGAACTGAGCGCGCCGCGCTGGAACGCCGTCCTGGGCGACTTCGTGGCCGAACGCGGCGGCACCGCCTTCGGCGACTACCGGCGCAAGCTGCAGGGCTTCGTGCTGGAGGCCCGCCCGGGGGCCGCCGGCGTCGCGGTGCTGGCCGGTTCCCCGCGCGGCCTGTACCGCACCGTCCAGATCCGCGGCGAGGAGGCGAACCAGGGCCCGTACCAGCTGGGCGCCGGCGGGGCCGGCGTCTTCCTGGTCGCCGGCAGCGAGCGCGTGCGCCTGGACGGCCGGCCGATGACGCGCGGCGCCGACCGCGACTACGTCGTGGACTACGTGCGCGGCACGGTCACCTTCACCTACCGCCGCCTGGTCACCGCCGACTCGGAGATCGTCGTGGAGTTCGAAGAGGGGGAGGGACCGTACTCCCGCACCGTGGCCGGCGCGCAGGCGCAGGCCGCCGTCGACGTCGGTTTCCTCGGCGGGCGCACGGCCGCGCTGACGATGCGGCTGGTCCGCGAACGGGACGACCCCGTCCGCCTGCGGACGGGCGAACTCTCGGAAGCGGATCGCGCGGTCCTCGCCGCGGCGGGCGACGAGCCCGCCGTGGCCACGGGCCTGACCGCCGTCGCGGCGGGGACGGGGGACTACCGTCTCGACTGGGTGGGCGGCATCCAGGTGGCGGTGCACGACACGCTCGCCGGCGACTACCTGGTCGAGTTCTTCGACGCGGGTTCCGGGTTGGGCGACTACGGCGTCGCCTCGCTGACGGCCCTGGGCAAGACCGTCTACGAATACCGCGGTCCGGGGGGCGGCTCCTACCGGATCGGCCGGCTGCTGCCCGCGCCGTCGTCGCAGCGCTTGGCGACGTTCCTGGCGACGCTCGGCGACGCCCGCCGCCCTCTGGTGTCCGTGGAGTGGGACGCGAGCAGCCTCGACGCCAACGTCCTGTCCGCCAGGAACGACGGCGACGACGCGGGCACCGCCCTGCGCGCCGCGCTGGACATCGGCGAGCGACCTTGGCGGCCGGGCGGCAGGCGCGTGGGCGTCGTCGCGCTGCAGGCGTCGCACGAGGACCTCGGGGCGCGCTTCGCGCCGTTCCAACTGGCGCGCGACCGCTTCCGCTACGAGCGCTGGGGCCTGGGGGACCGCGCCCGCCGCGAAGGGTTCCTGCAGGAGCGCGACGCGGAGTCGTCGGCGACGGGCTCGTTGACCACGGGCGGCGGGAAGCGCCGCCTGCGCCTGGAAGGGCAGTGGGGCCGCCTGTCACACGGCGCGGCCCTGGACGCCCGGCGCGCCGGCGCCGAGGCCGGCTGGGCCTGGGGCCGTCTGGACGGCGCCTCGCGCTGGCAGGAGGCGCGCAGCGAGGACGACGTCGACCCGTTGGATGTCCTGCGGCGCGAACAGAGCCACGGCATCGGCGTCGATGTGGCCATCGCCCGCCCGTCCTTCGTCTACGAGCGCGCCCAGCACGCCGACGCCGCGGCGCCGGCGGGCCGGACGGCCGGCGCCCGCCGTCGCCGCTGGACCGCCGGCCTGGACGCCCCGGTCGACGCCGCCTGGGCCTGGGGCGCCAGCTTCGAGCGCGGGCTGGCCGACAGCCTGCGCACCGGGCACTGGGTGCGCGACCGCGACAGCCGCACCGCGCGCTGGCGGCTCGGCACGCCGGAGCTGGGCGGCGTCCGCCTGACCGCGGACGGCACGCTGCGGCGGGTCGAAGTCCCGGACGGGCAGGACCTCACCACGCGCCTCGCGCGCGTCGACCTGCACGGCCGCTGGGACCGCGCGGGCAGCGACTGGGGTCTGGTCTACGCGGTGGACAGCAGCCGCAGCGAGGTGCTCGACCGCCAGATCCTCTTCGTCGGCTTGCGGCAGGGGGACTACGACCAGAGCGGCGCCTTCGTCGGCTACGACCTGGGAGACTTCGACGTGGTGACCGTCGGCACCGATTCGCTGATCGCCACCACGGAGGTGAGCGCGGACCTCTCCTGGCGGCAGGATTTCGCCGTGCTGGGCAAGGACCGCCTCTGGGGCGCCTGGCAGTCGGTGACGCGCGCGACCGTGCGCGGCCGCAGCCGGACCGACGACGTCGGCGGCCTGATGCGCCTGGATCCCGCGCGGATCCTCGACGAACGAGACACGGTGCTGGGCGAGATCTCCCTGCGGCAGGACCTGTGGCTGCTGCGGCACCTGAAGCGCTGGGACCTGCGCGGGCGCTTCGAGTTCGACGAGGGCCTCGACCGCCAGTACGCGACCCATCCCGAGGAGCGGCTGCGCCGCCTGCACCAGGGCACGCTGACCTACAACGTCGACGAGCGCACGAGCCTGCGCCTGCGCGCCACGCGCACCGACGAAACCCGTGCGAACCGAGAGCAGGCGGTCTCCAGCAACCGCCCCTACGACTCGCTGACCACGGGCTGGGAGGTCGAGGCCAGCCGCCGACCGTCGCCCGGCAACGAGCTGGTGATCGCGCTGGACCGCGCCGAGCGCCGCGACCTCGTCTCCGGCGTCCGGCAGCGCGACTGGGGCCTGAAGCCGCAGGCCCGTCTGCGGTTCGAGCGTCGCTGGACGGGGTACGCCGAGATGCGCTGGTCGTGGGTGGAAGCCGACGAGCCGCCGGGCGCGCTGCGCCCGTACTTCTACCCCTATCCCGGCGGGAACGTCGAGGCCGCGTCCCGGCTGGCCTGGACCCCGTCGCCGACCCTGACCGTCACCGCCGGCTATTTCGGCCGTCGGCTGGGGGAGAGGGGGTGGCAGCACGATGTCCGCCTGGAATCGACGGCCCGTTTCTAGCGTCCTGCTGATCGCGCTGCTGGGCGGCGCCACGGCCGTTGCCGCGCCGGCGCCGTCGGTCCGCCTGTCGGCCGCGGCGGTCGGCGATCGCGGCCTGCAGGAACTGCTCCGCGACGACGCGGCGTGGCTGTCGTCCCTCCCGATCGGCATCACGGTCATGAGCGCCGGGGCGAGGGAGGACTCCCTACCCGGCTGGCTCGCCGATCCGGCACGGCCGGCCGGCGAGTCGCGGCGCCCGGCCGCATCCCTGGTGCGCGACCGCTGGCTCGAGCGCGGGTACCTGGGCTGCCGTGTGGAGCCGGCCGCCCCGGACAGCGGGTCGGTGCTGGTGGTGGAGCCGGGGCCGCGCTACCTGCACGGCGAGGTGGGGGTCGAGGGCGAGGACTTCCCGGGGCGCGCCGCCGCACTGGCCCGCTGGCTGCCGCGACCGGACGACCCCGTCGACGCCGACGTCTGGCGGCGGGCCGTGGCGGGCCTGCTGCGGGCGGCGGGGGAGGCCGGCCACCCCTTCGCGCACTGGATCGTGCGGCGCGCGGCGATCCGCGGGGACCGGCCCGTGCTGGACGTCACGGCGATCCTCGTGCCCGGGCCCGCCGTGGACTTCGGCCCGATGACCTCCGACCTGCCCGGCGGTCGCGGGTCGGAATTCCTGGCCAAGGCGGCGCGGCTCGCCCCGGGATCGCGCTTCCGCGAGTCGGCGCTGGCCGCGGCGCGACGCCGCCTGCAACTGCGCGACATCTACGCCGAGGTCGGCGAGCCCGTCGTCTACGCGACCGGGGACGCCGCGGCGGTCGGCGTGCACTGGCCGGTGCGCCTGAAGTCGCGGCCGAACCGCGCCTCGGTGATGCTCGGGCTGAGCCGCGACGGGCAGGACGGCGCCTCGCGCCTGAGCGGGCAGGTGGACCTGCGCCTGACGAACCTCGCCGGCAGCGGTCGCGGGCTGGACCTGCTCTGGACCGACGACGGCCGCGAACGTTCCCGCCTCGAGTTCGGCTGGCGCGAACCGCTGGTCGGCGGCACGCCGCTTGATGCGTCCCTGTCCGTCGGCCACGAAGTCCAGCAGCATGTCTCCACGCGTTTCCACCTGGACGGCCGCCTGCTCCTGCCGGTCACCGGTCCCTGGGGCGTGGAGTTCGGGCTGGGGCGCGACCGCAGCACCTACGTCGACGGCGCCTGGTCGGGCACGTCCCGCTGGCGCACCCGGGCGGGGATCCTGCGCCGGCGCGGCGATCCGGCGCGCAACGGCTGGTCGGGCGCCTTCGCCCTGGAATCGGCCCGCCGCGGCGCCGAACTGCGCACCGGCGACGGCGCCGTCCCCGGCGCGTCGTCCGGCGAGGTGCGTCAGACCATGGTCGAGGCGGACCTCGGCGTCGAGCGCTGGTGGGGGCCGGCCACGAGCACGGCGGTGGCGGGTCGCTTCCGGGACCTGCGCGGCGACGGGGCCGTCGTCCCCCTCACCGAGCAGTACCGGCTCGGCGGCGCGCGCAGCCTGCGCGGTTACCTGGAGGACCAGTACCACGGCGAACGGGTGGCGGCGGCGGCGATCGAACTGCGCTGGGGACGACCGGACCGCTCGCGTGTTTACACCTTCTTGGACCTGGGGTACGTTCGCGACGTCGCCGTCGACCCCGCGGATGCGACGGCGCGGATCACGACCATCAGCCACCTGCGCGGCTACGGGCTGGGCCTGCTGACGGCCTCGGCCGCCGGCGAGGTCTCCCTCGCGATCGGCTTTCCCGGCGCGTTCCGCTTCGAGGACGCCAAGCTGCACGTCGTTCTGCTGCAGTCCTTCTGACAACCGGTGGGAGCGAGGCATGGACACCCGCGAGGCGCGCAAGGCGGTGCGGACGTTGCGGGCGGAGATCGCGCGCCACGACGAGCTCTACTACCGCCGCGCCGCGCCCGAGCTCGAGGACGCCGAGTACGACGCCCTGGTCCGCCGCCTCGCTGAGCTCGAGGCCGCCTTCCCCGAGCTGGCCGAAGCCGCCAGCCCGACCGCGCGCGTGGGCGACGACAGCGACGCGCGCTTCCCCTCGCTGCCGCACAGCCGGCCGATGATCAGCCTGCAGAACAGCTACGACCTCGACGAGGTCGCGGCCTTCGACGAGCGCGTCCGCAAGGAGACGGGCCGCGCCGACGTGCGCTACACCGTCGAGCCCAAGGTCGACGGCGTGGCACTGGCCCTGCGCTATCAGGAGGGCGTGCTGACGACGGCCCTCACGCGCGGCGACGGGCGCGCGGGCGACGTGGTCACGGCCAACGCGCTGACCATCGCCGGCGTGCCGCCGCGGCTGCCGCCGCGCTGGCGCGAGCGGCTGCCGGGGCGACCCCGCTCCATCGAGGTGCGCGGCGAGGCGTACCTGTCGCTGCCCCGCTTCCGCGAACTCAACCGGCTGCGCGAGGAGGCGGGCCTGCCTCTGCTCGCCAACCCGCGCAACGCCGCCGCCGGCACGCTCAAGACGCTCGACGCCGCTGCGGTGGCCGCCCGCGGCCTCTCGCTCTTCTGCTACCAGATCCTCGGCCTGGACGGCGACGAGACGGGCCTGGCCACCCACGGCGACGAGATGGCGGCGCTGCGCGAGCTCGGGCTGCCGGTCAACGGCTTCCTGCGCCTGGCCGAGGGCGCCGCGCAGATCGCCGCCCACCTCGCGGAGCTGGAGGGCCTGCGCGACGACCTCGACCACGTCATCGACGGCGCCGTCATCAAGGTCGACGAGCTGGGCCTGCACCCCTCGCTGGGGGCCACGGCCAAGGCCCCGCGCTGGGGCCTGGCCTTCAAGTACGCGGCGCAGGAGGCCGAGACCCGCGTGCGCGACGTGGTCCTGCAGGTCGGCCGCACCGGGGTGATCACCCCGGTCGCCGAGCTGGAGCCGGTCCTGCTCGGCGGCACCACGGTCCAGCGCGCGACGCTGCACAACTGGGACGAGATCGCGCGCAAGGACCTGCGCGTGGGCGACACCGTGGTGGTGGCCAAGGGGGGCGAGATCATCCCGAAGGTCGTGCGCGTCCTGCTCGAGCGGCGCCCCGCCGGCGCCCGGGCGGTGCCGCCGCCGGACCGCTGCCCCGTCTGCGCGACGCCGGCGGTGCGGCCCGAGGGCGAGGTCGCGGTGCGCTGCCCCAACCCGCTCTGCCCGGCGCAGGTCGCCCGGCGGTTGCGGCACTTCGCGGGGCGGGACGCCGCCGACATCGAAGGGCTCGGCGAGCGCGGCGTGGCGCAGCTGCTCGAGTCCGGCCTGGTGCGCGACCTGCCCGATCTCTTCCGCCTCGACGCCGACGCCGTGGCCGCGTTGCCGGGCTGGGCCGGGAAATCGGCGGCCGCGCTCGTGCAGGGGATCGCGCGCGCGTCGCAGCGGCCCTGGGCGGCCAAGCTGTTCGCCCTGGGCATCCCCGAGGTGGGCGTGACGACGGCCGCCGCGCTGGCGGACGCCTACCCCGGCATCGACGCGCTGCGCGCGGCGGACCCGTCGGGCATGACCGCTCTCTACGGCGTGGGCGGGGAGATGACGCGCAAGATCACGGCCTTCCTGGCGCGCGACGACGTGGGGCGCCTGCTCGACGAGCTCGTCGCGCTCGGCTTCCTGCTGCCGGTCGAGGCCGCGGCGACGGCGCCGCCGCCGGCCGAGACCTGGTTCCGCGGCCGCACCTTCGTGCTGACCGGCACGCTCGCCACCCGCCCCCGCAGCGAGGCCAAGGCCCTGCTGCTGCGCCTGGGCGCCAAGGTCGCCGCCGACGTCAGCCGCCGGACCGACGCCGTGATCGCCGGCACGGATCCCGGCGGCAAGCTCGACCGGGCGCGGGAGCTCGGCGTCGAGATCCTCGACGAGGAGGCCTGGCTGCAGCGCCTGCGCCAGGAAGGCGTCGACGATGGCGCCTGAAGCCGGCGACGGCCGCCTGTTCCTCTCGCTGCGCAACGACGATCCCGCCGCGCCGGTGCTGCTGCAGGACGCGCGCGATCCCGGCCGCTTGTTCGAAGTCGCCACCCTGGAACGGCCGGGCGGCGAGCTGCGCGGCGCCTGGATCCTCGTGGACGGCCCCGGTACGGACCTCGTGTCGCGCGAAGGCTGCCTGCTGGCGCCGCGCGGGCTGGTCTGGGCGCTGCTCGACCCCCTCGCGGCCGGGCAGGGCAACCGCCTGCAGCTGCAGGACCCGCTCGCCGGTCAACAGGCCCTGCGGCGCGAGGGCGGCCGCCTCTGGATCGGGCTCTCCCGCTGGCAGGGGCTGCCGGCGGACCTGAAGCGGGACGTGCGCCGCCTGCTCGCGCCCCTGCCGCACGCCGCGTCCCTGCTGGACCTGTTCGACGCCCTGGCCGCGGGCGGCGCCACGGACCCCTTCGACGGCCAGACGGTCCCGTTCGCGGCCCAGCCGCGGGGCGACGGTGCGGTGGGTCCGTTCCCGTCGGGCCTCGCGGCCGCGCACCCGCCGCCCGACGATCCCGAAGCCCTGGCCGCCTGGCTCGAGGACCCCGCGGAGTTCGGCCGGCTCTACGGCCCCTCCTTCACCCCGCGCGCGGAGCAGGGGATCATGGCCCGCGATGTGGCCGAGGCCCTGCGCACGTCCAACCCCCTCTTGATCGAGGCGGGCACCGGCGTGGGCAAGACCCTGGCCTACCTCGCGCCGCTGCTGACCCACCTGCGGCGCACGGGCGCGCGCGGCGTCGTCTCGACCCAGACGCGCACGCTGCAATCCCAGCTGCTGGAGCAGGACCTGCCCCTGCTCGCCGGGTCGGTCCCCGAGGTGGAGCACCGCCTGCTGATGGGGCGCAGCAACTACCTCTGCCGCACCGGCGAGCGGCGCTTCCTGGAGCGCTCGGCGGTCACGCCCGCCGAGTCGTGGGCCCAGGCGTCGCTGCGGCTCTGGCTGGCGGCCACGACCGACGGCCTGCGCGAGGAGGTCCAGGACCACCCGGTGCTGCGCCGCCACGTGCCGGAGATCTTCGACACGCCGGAGCCGTGCTCGCCCTCGGTCTGCTACGGCCCGCGCGAGTGCCACGTGCAGCGGGCCCGGCGGCTGGCCCGCGAAGCCCGCCTGGTCATCGTCAACCACGCCCTGCTCATGGTCGACTTCGCGGCGGGGCACACGCTGATCGGCGAGTACGACGCGGTGGTGGTCGACGAGGCGCACCGCCTGCCGCAGGCCGCGCTCGACGCCTTCGAGATCCGCTGCGACGCGTCCCGCTCGGTGATCATCGAGGACCTGCTCGGGGAACCCGCCCGCAGCCAGGGCGGTTTCCCGTCCGTCCCGCGTCGGCTGATCGCGGAACTGTCCCGCAGCGGCGAGGTCGGCGAGACGGCGGCGGCCCGGCTGGCCGACCTCGTGCTCGCGCTGCAGGGAGCGCTGGCCGCCTACCGCGCCTGGTTCGCGGCGCTCGAGGCCCTGTTCGTCGAACGGCGCGGCCAGCAGCGCCTGCACGGCAAGGTGCGGGTCCACGACCGCGACGAGACCTTCGGACCGCTGACGGTACGGACCACCGCTTTCCTGGACGCCGCCGCCGCGGTCGACCGGGCCTACGCGGATTTCGCCGCCGGCCTGGAGAGCGCGCCGGCGGTCGGCGACGACCTGGCCGACGAACTGGGCACGCTCACCCGCGCCGTCGAGATGGCGGCGCGCCTGCAGCAGGACGTGGCCTTCCTGACCACCGAGGACGACCCGGACTGGGTGGTCTGGCTGGAACCCGGTCGGGAGCAGGGCCTGATCGCCGCGGGAGCGACGCGCCTGGAGTCGGGGCCGCTGCTGGGAGATCTCTGGCGCCGTTCCAAACTCGCGCCGGTGCTGACCAGCGCGACGCTGGGCGTGGGGGAGGACTTCAGCTACATGGAGCGCGAGCTCGGCGTCGGGCGTCTGGGCCGCAGCACGGTGACGTCGCTGGTGCCCAGCCCCTTCGACTACCGCGAGCAGGCGCGCTTCCTGACCACGCCCGACTTCCCGACGCCCGACACGCCGGCCTGGCAGGCGGCGGTGGCCGACCTCGTGGAGCGCCTGGTGCGCGTGGCGCCGCGCAAGACCATGGTCCTGTTCACCTCGTACGCCGCGCTGCAGGGGGTCGCGGGCCG
>JAURXS010000475.1 GCA_030654305.1 bacterium
TGGCCCGCCTCGCCGGCGTCTGGGCCGAGCCTTCGGGGGCGGCGGGCTTCGCCGGCCTGGTGCAGGCCCGCGCGCAGGGGCTGATCGGGCCGCACGACAAGGTCGTGGCGCTGGTCACCGGGCACGGGCTGAAGGATCCGCTGGCGGGCGTCTCCTAGCCCGGGTCAGGACCACCCCCAAGATCACCGCGACGATCGACAGCGCGACCCCGAAAACGACGGGCCACGGCGCGCCGCGGGTTCTCCGCCCAAACGGCAGGTCGAAGCGGGAATTGGGCTGGAAATACGCCTCCTGACGCCGGTAGTCGAGGATGGTGTTGAACCGCGCCAGCACCTCCAGGCACAGCACGCCGCCGGGCGGCGCCTGATTGCCGGCTGCGGGCAGTTCCAGGTGGACAGGCACGTCCGGCAGGGAAAAACCGGCGATCACGAGTTCCGGCACCAGCACGACCTCGTTGCGGATCACCCCGCTGCCCACGCCGCGGGAGGTGCTCTTCCCGAGCACCCGCATCGCGCCGTGGAGACCGTGGGCCGCCGAGAACGCCTGGTTGACGATCATGGTCCCCGTACCGGCGGTGTCGAGGATGAACAACCCGCCCTCCCTCTTCTCCCCGGCGACCAGCACGACCTCCACCGCCGTGAGCGGACCCACGTACGGCATCGCGGTCCTCGCATATCCGGCCGACTTCGCGGGCAACTCGTCGTGGACGATCATGATCATGCGGTCGTAATCGAGTTCGACCACCTTGCCCAGGAAAAGCGGCCAGCCGACGATCCCGTCGGCCCGGTCGGCCTGCCTCTCCACCGCGATGAGCGGTTCGTGGTCCCACCGCAGACCCGCGATGTCGAGCCGGTTATCGCTGGCGGTCCGCCGTTCCGTCGAGCCGCCTGTCCCGGCGTTGATCGTCGTGCCGTCGAGCCGCAGTTCGGCTCCCTTGTCCAGCGCGGACGGGTACAGGGCACCGCACTCCGCCCCGGTGTCGAAGATGAGGTTCAGCGGCCCGGAACCGTTGATCGTGCCGACGACGTTCAGTTTGCCCTTCTTGATCGAGATCGGGATGGTGTCGGGGCCGGCCGTGCGCGGGCCGAGCCGGCCGTAAGTCTGCATCATCGTCGAGATGCGCGTGCGGCAGGAGTCCCGGCCCCCGAGCAGGACCGTGAAATCGTAGGTGCGGCCGGGCTGGACGTCGAAGGACAACGAGTCGACGTCCGTGATGAACGTCACGTGCTTCGCGGCGGTCGTCCGCAGCGCGGCGTAGACGTCGAGCGCGACCGCGGGGTCGACGACCCAGACGCCTTCCTGGAATCGATCGCCGTCGCGGACGTCCACAGCAGCGGAATTCGCCAGGAGAACCGGCGGCTCCGCCCCGGCGGCGATGGCCGCATTCGCCAGGCACAACGCCAGCATCCCGACGAAGAGACCATCCGCACATCGGCGGAGAGGTTGCCTGCGGGATCGACCGGCGACGCTTCGCCATCGCATCGGAACACCTCGTCGGGGGGGAGAGTAAATGACGACGCGCCCGGCGGGAGCAGCGGCTTCCACCGGGCGCGTCCATGCTGGCACAGCCCTCCGATGCGGGCAACCCCGATCGTCAGTCCGCCGCCATGTCGGTCTTCCACACTTCCCACACCTTGCCGACGAGATCCGGACCCGGCTTGAGGGTCATGCGCCCGGGCTTCCAGCCCGACGGCGTCGCCTCCGTGCCCTTGCTGGCCC
>JAURXS010000476.1 GCA_030654305.1 bacterium
GCAGACCCCGAAACCGCCGGTGCCGTCGAACGGCCGCACCAGGGCGGCCGCGGCCGGGACGGCGGCCGCCAGGCAGGAGGCCAACGTCGAGACGGTCAGTGTGCGCCGCAGTGCCGCGGCCCGTTCCAGAAACATGCCGACCCCCGCCGGGTTGAGGGAACGCTTCCGCCCGCGCATCAATCTAGGGATCCCACCGGCCGCGGACAACCGCGCCGGGACGGCAAAGGCCCGCCCCTCTCGCGGGGCGGGCCCGGCAACCGTCGCCGCCATGTCGCGACTAGTAGATGAAGGTCAGCGTCAACCGGTGCACGTAGCTCAAGGCCTGCATGTCGACCATGCTGTAGTCGAACAGGGCCTTGGCGTCCTTGCCCGTGTTGATGGCCACGCCGAAGCCCCAGGCCAGCTTGTCGCTGTCGTAGTTCAGGTTGTAGCCGACGCGCCCGTAGAGCAGCTCGCGCATGCTGTACTCGAAGCCCACGTTCGCCCGCTCGGCGTTGTCCGCCGGGTGCTGGAACTCCGCCGAGGCCAGGACCTTGTGGTCCTTGGTGTCGACGGCGAAGAAGCTGGCGCCGACCTTGAACGTCGTCGGCATCTTGGCCGGCAACTCGTCGAAGGTGATCTTGCCGCCCAGGTTCTGGATGACCATGCCCAGGCGGAGGTTGCGCACGCCGATGCGGTACAGGATGCCGAAGTCGAAGCCGGCGGAGTTGACGGCCTCCTCGGCCAGGCCCGCGTGCAGGTAGTTCAGGGTGAAGCCGGCGGAGAACTTGTCGGTCCAGAACCGGCTGTAGGAAAAGCCGAAGGCGACCGAGCCGGCATCGAAGGTCTCGCCGTTGCCCTCGGGGCGGTTGGCCGTGCGGACCGGCATCGGGTCCAGCCACAGCGAACGCACGGAGAAGCCGAAGGTGCCCGGCAGGACCTTGGGGTTCATGGCCAGGACGGCGGAGCTCAGGTTGATGTCCGCCGGCCACTCGACCTGGGACACCAGGAACTCGTTGCCGCGGACCTCGACCAGGCCGGCCGGGTTCCAGAAGACGGAACTGGCGTCGTCGGCCACGGCCGTGAACGCCGATCCCATGCCCGTCGCCCGGGCGCTGGTCCCGATCTGCAGGAACTGCGCGCCGAAGGTGCCCACCTTCTCGAAGAGTTCGGCCTGGGCGGCCGCGGGCAGGACCAGGGCGGCAAGGGCCAGGATCGCAATGCGTCTCATGGAAACCTCCAGAACCCTCTCGCGTCGGTAGCGGCCGTCCGGCTCCGCCGGACCGGCCGAGCGGTTAACGGATGACGACGAACTTGCCGATGAAATCCTCGAAGCGATCGTCATCGGACTGGACTGTGAACAGGTAGATCTCGCTCACGACCTCCTGGCCGTTGCGGCTGACCAGGTTCCAACTCGTCTCGCCGTACCCGCCCGTGCCGTCGTGCTCGATCGTCTCCACCAGGTCGCCGTCGAGGGTGAAGATCTTGACGGTGTTGTGGGCGCGGGGCAGGTTGGTGAAGTTGACGCGCACGCCGGTCGGGTCGTCCGCGTTCGGCGAGAACTGCTGGAACTCCGCGAGCGCCTCGCGCGTGGCGGGGTTCGGGTAGACGAAGATGTTGGCGCCGTCGCGCTCGCGCGCCTCGGCTGTCTGCGCGTTCGATCCGGGATTGGTGTTCGTGAAGGACGAGCCCGGATCGCCGGCCAGGCCGGCCCCGATCACCGTCATGGTGTTGTTCTCGTTGATCCGGATCGCGTGGTCGGACGCGGTCACGGAGTAGAAGTACAGGAACCCGTTGTGGACGGCCGGATCGATGTACTCGTAGAAGCTGAGCGCCAGCTTCGAGGTGTGCGTGGGCAGCAGCGCCTCGCGGCCCGTGACCATGAAGAAGGTGTCCAGGGCGGCCGGGTAGCCCTGCCAGGGCAGCAGGCCGGACAAGGCCGGGACCACGTCGCCCTCGCGGTCGAAGAGCGGGGGCCGAACCACGTAACGCCCCAGGGTGTCGGCGGCGACGACCTGCCGCATCGCCTCGGCGAGGCCCTCGAACCGGGGATCGTCGAGCACCCGCGGGCGGTAGCGGATCTGCTCCAGGCCGGTGTTGGTGCCCAGGGGCAGCGTGTCCACCACGGAGGTGCCGTCGCTGAGCTCGCGCGTGTTGATGTACGTGTTCACGTAGTCGTACTCGGCGATCAGCTGCCAGAGCCCGCTCTCGGGGCCGTTCTCGATCGACGAGCCGAAGGGCCGGTCCCAGTTGTCGGCGCGCCAGATGCGGTAGGACTCGAAGTCGATGCGGTTGGCGCGCACGTCGACCGTCGTCTCGCTGCGGTTGTCCCAGAAGACGTGCACCGCGCTGTCGGTCGGCCACAGCCGCACGCCCGGCGGCGGCGGCGCCATGCCGACCAGCCAATGGATCAGGGTCTCGTTGCCGTCGACGCCGGTGCAGCCGGTCCACGGCCCCGTGTCCTTGTTGCAGGTCCAGAGAGTCTCGATGAGGCGGTTCTCCCGCGTGCAGTAGTCGCCCGCCTGGCGCACGCACTCGAAGCAGTTGTCCATGTTGACGTAGATGCAGCCGTCCTCGTCGAGGTCGTCGCTCGTGATCAGCGGCTGCCCCAGCAGCCAGTCCTCCGCCACGCAGGTGGTGTCCATCAGGTCGGCCACGAAGGTGAACATGTCCTGGCCGTAATCGCGGATGCAGATCTTCTTCTCGCGGCCGAGGACGCCGGTCGAGTTGTCGCCGTCCAGGTTGAACGCGTTGCCGAGCCAGGTCTGCGTGGCTTCAGCGGCGTTCTGCAGCATGCCGTCGAGGCCGACGCCCACCACGGTCGCCACCTGGAACTGCAGGGTCTCGCCGGGCGGCAGCTCGGAGAAGGGGCCGGCCGAGATCAGGAAGCGGTAGTCGTTCTCCTTGCCGACGGTCGTGTCGTTGTCGAAGTTCTGCTCGCTGAGCAACTCGTAGCGCTCGGCGTCGTTGGAGGGGTCGCCGCCGCGGGCGTAGGGCTGGTTGCCCGAGAAGTGGTTGAAGCTGCGGAGGCCGACGCTCCGCGGCGCCCGACGGCCGGTCGGGTCGGTGTCGTGACCCAGGAAGACGATGCCGAAGTAGCCCGGGGTCTCCCCGTCGTCGCCGTCGCTGTCGAACATGAAGCCCACGGACACCGGCACATAGGAGTTGTCGCGGGCGCGCACGAGCTCGTTGCGGCTGCCGGCCATGTCGTCCTCGGCGCGGCCGGGGCGGGTGCGGGGGCCGATGTCGGCGTCGGCGAAGAAGCCGATGTACACGTCGTCGACCGAGGCCACGCCCACGTTCGTGACCTCGAACTCGAAGGCCACGAAATCGTCGGCGTCGTCGTTCTCCCAGGCGAAGGACTTCTGGACGATCTTCAGGTTGATCGGCGTGTGGTCGGGGAACTGCTCCCCCGCCAGGCGCGTGTTGTCGTACATCGTGCAGACCATCATCTGGTTGCCGACCTGCCCGAAGTCCTCCTCGAACTCGCCGTCCTCGTCGTCGTCGTAGCCGTTGAGCGTCTCCTCGTCGTAGAGGGGATCGCCGAAGGTCAAGGATTCGGGGTCGCGGTCGGTGTCGTCGTCGTCGTTGGCCCCCGATTCCGGCTGCCGCTTGCCGCTGGCGTTGGGGAAACCGGTGGGCCGCGTCACCACGCCGCCGATGGCCTCGTAGATCGTGTCGGCGATCTCGTTGCGGGCCCGGATCTCCGTCTCGTACTGGCCGGTCGAGACCAGCCGCTCGCCGAGGACCGCGCCGCCGACCCACAGGCCGGCCGCCCAGAGGTACTCCACGCCGGAACCGGCCGGCCACTGCGCCGAGGGCGCGTCGCACCAGCTGCAGGTGGCGGGCGTCTGCGAGCCGATGAGCCCGAAGTTCGAGATGTTCATGTGCAGTTCGCCGACGTTCATCACGAAGGAGCCGTCGGTGACGGCGGAGCCGTCGGGCACCGGCCCGGGATGGGCGCCGAACTGCTCGAGGTCCACCCAGGCCGCCGCCGGGGACGCGGACAGCAGGGCCGTCGCTACCAGCAGGGCCAGGCCGATCCGGGTGCCGGTGGCGCCCGTGCGGTCCGGTAGTCTGCGGCTGGAGATCATGGTCATTCCTTTCCCTCTGACAACCCCGTCCCTGCCCATCCCGGTCCTAGAACGTCCAGCCGAGGCCGACGCGGAACAGGCGGTGGTCCATGAAGACGCGCGGGTCGTTGATAGGGATGAACTCGTTGTAGTTGTCGCCGTTGGCATCCTGCAGATAGGCGCCGCCGTACTTGCCGGTCTCGGTCAGGTATGACACGTAGGCCGAGGTGGCGTTGCGCAGGCCGGGCGTGAGGCCGGCGCCGGGATTGCGCACCATGTCCTGGTTGATCAGGTTGTGGGCCTGGAAGTACATGGTCAGGCGCTGACCGTAGAAGTTGATCTCCTTCTGGCCCTGGAACGTCAGGTCGTAGGTGGCGGGCAGGCGCTCGCTGTTCTCGAGCAGCGGGTCCACCTTGCGCGCGTAGCGGTCGTTGGGCGTCCAGGGGAAGCCGCTGCCGTAGGAGAACGTCATCGAGCCCGACCACGAGTTCGGCTGCTGCAGCAGCAGCGACAGGTGGAAGACGTGGCGCTGGTCCCAGTTCAGGGGCAGCTCCTGGTTGGGCAGGTACTCGAGGCCCTCGGGGTTCGCGCCGAACTCCTGCGAGGAGGCGACGCCGTCCGCGTAGGAGAAGGTGTAGGCGACGTCGAAGGCGAAGTTGTCGGAGTAGCGCTTGTTCAGCGTCACCTCGACGCCGCGCGCCGAGGCGTAGGCCTTGTTGATGTAGCGCGGCAGGGTGTTGCCGGTCTCCTCGTCGGTGACCGTGGTCGCCGCGATCAGGTCGTAGATGTCGCGCGAGTAGATGGCGACCGAGCCCGCGAGGTAGTCGGTGAACTGGTGCTTGATGCCGGCCTGGTAGGCGATGGTCGTCTCGGCCTTCAGGTTGGGGTTGCCGAGGGTGCCGGCGTTGCCCAGCGGGTCCTGGCTGCTGAACAGCAGGTCGCGGGTCGGGAACTGGATGAACCGGCCGTAGGAGAAGTTGAAGCCGTCGCGCTCGGTGATGGGGAACGCGAAGCCGAGGCGCGGCGAGAACTGGTGCTTGTACTTGATGACGTTCTTGTTGACGTCGTCGTTGTCCAGCAGGATCTCCGCGGCCGAACCCGGCGAGAAGAGGTCCCAGCGGAAGCCGTAGTTCATCACCATGCCCTCGTACTCCCAGCGGTCCTGCACGTAGTAGGAGGCTTCGGGGTTGTACGAGTGGAAGATGTTCGAGCTGGCGCCCAGCGAGTACTCGCCCGTGAAACGGTTCTGCCGCTCGTAGGCCGGGTACGACAGGTTGTTGCTCTCGATGTCGTTGTACTGCAGCTGCAGACCCATCTTGACGAGGTGGCTCGTCCAGCGCGTGGTCGAGAGGTCGAACTTCGCGATGTAGGTCCGCGTGTAGTCCTCCCCGTAGTAGGGGAAGTCGCTGGTGGTCACGTAGAGCGGGTTCAGCGGGTCGGTGTAGTAGTCCGATCCGTTCAGGTAGAGGTTCGCCTGGCCGTAGAACAGGCCGGGCGAGGCGATGGGGCCGTGCTGGTACTCCCAGGGGTCCTGGCCGTTGACCGAGAACACGTTGTCGTTGCGCAGCGCCGAGACCTTCATGGTATAGAAAGTGTCGTCGGTCAGGTTGTGCGTCAGCACGAACTTGAGGTTCTGGCTGAGGCTCCGGTTGACGCCGCTGCGGTCGGCCGAGTTGAACCAGGTGTAGGACGAGTCCTCCTGGGCCGTCGAGTAGCTGGAGTAGGGGTAGCGGAACCCGTCGAAGCCGGGCTCGGCCGCGACCGTGTAGAGACGCCCGTCGGTGGAGCGGACCTGCAGCACGGGCACCATGCGCCGGATGAGGCTGGCGTTGCGGGCGTCGATGACCACGGCCGGGTGGGAGGTCTGGTTCATCCGCTCGTACCAGGGGCCGTAGTAGACGGGCACGTAGTTGCGCGTGTACAGCCACGAGTCGTCGCCCGGGGTGTTCACCAGCAGGGGCATCATCAGCACGCGGCGCGAGTAGCCCGACACGCTCCAGTTCGGCGAGTAGGACTCGTTCGAGGCCGAGTTGAGCGTGTACTCGCCCGTGATGCGCAGGTTCTCGCTGAAGGTGTACTGCCACTTCGTGGAGCCCTTGAGCTGGTTGACCTGGCGGCGGCGGAACTGGAAGAGCGTGGCGCCGCCGAGGTCGACCCGGTACTCGGGGCGGTTGGCGACGGAGTAGTTCTCGGTGTCGGTGAACACGAAGTCGCCGGCGAGGAAGTAGGTCAGCTTCTGCACGGGCGTGGGGCCGCCGAAGCCGAACTCGAAGCGGTCGTAGTTGGTGTAGGTCTTGTCCTGGCGGCCGAAGTCGTCGGTCATGTAGCGCAGGCCGCCCTCGAAGGACTCGCCGCCGGCGCGGGTGGTGACGTTGATGACGCCGGACATGGCCGAGCCGTACTCGGGGTCCATGCCGCCGGTCACCAGTTCGGTCGCCTCGACGGCCATCGAGGAGACGGAGATGGCGCCGCCGCCGCCGACGTTGTCGACCGGCACGTCGTCGATGCGCATCGAGACCTCGCCGGAGCGACCGCCGCGCACGTAGAGCTCGCCGTCGCGCATCTGCACGCCGGCCTGCTTGGCGACGGCCTCCTCGACCGAGTCGATGGCGTAGTCGGCGAGGCGGTCACCGCTGAAACTCTGTTCGGTGGCCACGTTCTTGATCTCGACCATGTAGCGGTCGCCCTCGACCGCGTAGGCCTCGAGGGTCTCGACGATCACGACCTTCATGTCGAAGCGGATCTCCGCCTGGGCACCCGACACGACGTCGACCGTCACCTCCTCGGGGGCGTAGCCGAGGTACAGGACCTGGACCGTGTACTTGCCCGGCCGCAGGCTCTGGAAGTAGAAGACGCCGCCGCCGAGGGACATCGTGCCGCGGGAGGTGCCCTTCAGCAGCACGTTCGCGTAGTCCAGGTACTCGCCGGATTCCACGTCGCGGATGGTGCCCTTGATCGAACCCGGGGCGCCCTGGGCGGACGCGAGGGCGGGCAGCAGGATGCAGGCGAACAGAGCCAGCCTGACCGCGGGCCGGGCCACTGTGTTGCGCAGGCGACGGAGCATCGCGCGGCTCCTTTCGACGGACCTCGTCCGATCGAAGCGAGTGGTCAGGTCGGTCCTCGTCCGCGCGTCAGCGGCCTCCGGAGCGGAGACGAGCGCGCGGCCGGCATGCGCCGACCCATGACCTCAACTTCCCTGGCCGGAATCAGGTCGTCCGGCGACCGGGAACGTGGGGAATTTCCAGCCCTCAACCGGCAACTCACGGCTGAATATAGAGATTGCCAAAACCGCTGTCAACCTAATGTGTTTCGGGGTTTCCGGCGGTCACCGGGCACCGCGAAACGTGTCCCGGAACGAGGGACCGGAGGTCCGGCAGGGCGTCCCGGCAGGCCCCCTCCGCCAGGGGGCAGCGGGGCGCGTAGGGGCAGCCCGCGAGGGCCGGCGGGATCAGCGCGCCCTCGCCGTCGGCGGACAGCCGGCGCGTGTAGGGGTGGCTCGGGACGGCGCCGGCCGGCAGCACCTCCAGCACGCGTCCGGCGAACATCACGGCCACCTCGCGGCACGTCCGCCGCGCGAGCGCGACATCGTGGGTGATCAGCAGCAGGCCGCAACCGGTATCGCCCCGGAAGCGCCGCAGCACGTCGATCAGCAGGGACGCGGCGTCGGGGTCGAGCGAACCGGTCGGCTCGTCGGCGACCAGCAGCACCGGCCGCTCCGCCAGCGCGCGCGCGACGGCCACGCGCTGCCGCTGGCCGCCGCTGAGCGCGTGGGGGCGCTGCGCGGCGATCCCGGGTTCCAGGCCGGC